>NZ_JAPCIX010000008.1:0-128712 GCF_027707605.1 Aeromonas sp. QDB31
CACAGATTGCTTGATTCAAATTGTTAAAGAGCGACGCAACAGTGTGTTGCTGCGGGAGTGGAATTCTACTCAACCGCCTTCTCGAGTCAAGCCTTATTTTAAAAGGCTTTTCGAGGTTATCGACGAGGTTGTTTGCGTTGCCGCTTGGCCTGTCGATGTGGTGCATTATAGAGACATTGATCACATTGGCAAGCGCTGACTGCAATAAAATTGCAAAAAACGGCCATTTATTAGTTATTCATATCAAAACACAGCTTTTATACAAACTTATCCACAGGTTGGCGTTAAAAAGAGCTCTGATTGATACTCGGTGCTCCCCAATCCGGCAGCGTCTCGACGCCATCCTGACCAAAAGCCGATGCCTATAGAGATACCTATATAAAGGAAGGCAGTAAAAAGAGGTCATCAGGCCAGATCGGCCTCGGCGACCCAGGCTGAGATCAGATCGGCTGCGGCGAGGGAGCGGCAACCCGAGACATTCTGTCCGGCCCAGAGTGGCGAGAAGCCGCTCCCTCCCATCTTTTCAGCCGCGGCGCGCAACGGGGCCAATGCGCCGCTGGCATGGGGGAAGTCAGGGGGCAGTGCCGAGAGAGGGCCGAGCTCCCGCATCAAGCGATTCACTATACCCCGCGCCGGACGGCCGCTAAACAGATTGGTCAGTGCGGTGTGCCGGCCGTGCGCCCCCAGGAGCGCCGCACGGTGTAGGGGCGAGGTCGTCGCCTCGTGACAACAGAGAAATGCCGTTCCCATCTGGACTGCGCTGGCCCCCAGTGCCAGGGCGGCCTTGATCCCCTTGCCATCGACAATGCCCCCGGCAGCAATGACAGGCAAATCCACTGCCGCCACTATCTGTGGCAACAGCGTAAAGGTGCCTTGTTGCAAGCTGAGATCCTGATTCAGGAAGTGACCGCGATGGCCTCCCGCCTCCAGCCCCTGGGCTATGATGGCGTCGGCGCCATGGCGGGCCAGCCACTTCGCTTCTGCTACCGTGGTCGCACTGGCAAAGACATTTGCTCCCGTTGCTTTTACCCTGGCAAGCAACTCGGGCGCCGGCAGGCCGAAGTGGAAGCTGACTACGGCGGGGTTGAACTCGGCCAGGATGGCTGCATGCTCGGCGTTGAACGGGGCGCGACTTGGCCCATTCGATACAGCATCGGTACTCACACCGAACTCGGCATAAAAAGGCGCCAGCGCCTGTTGCCAGCGGTGCTCTTCGGCCGGATCAGGCTCACGCTGTCGATGGCAGAAGAAGTTGATGTTGAAAGGGCCTGGGCCACTGGCCGCCAGCTGTTCCAATGCCTTGCGCAGCTCGGCCGTGCCGAGCATGGCCGCCGGCAAGGATCCCAGGGCACCCACCCCTGTCACCGCCATCGCCAGCTCACAGTTCTGCACTCCGGCCATGGGGGCCTGGATGATGGGATAGCGCATCCCCAGTTCGGCAAACAGGCTCATGTATCGGCCTCTCTTTCTGCGACTGAGGTTGCCATATGACTGCGCGCCAGCGCGATGGCGCCGTCGATGGCGCCGCGGGCCTGTGGGCTGTTCTGCCAGCAGGTCGAGCCCAGCATGCTGGCCACCAACCGGACTATGTGGCCAGTCTCCGCCTCGGCCAGCTCACTCAGGGTATGGTAACCCAGCTGTTCGAGCCGCCCGATGACGGTGGGGCCCACCCCTTTCACCCCGAGCAGCAGGCTGCGCTCCCGTGCCAAAAACTGTTTCACGTCGGTCATTGCAGAGCTCCTTTCCGATGACTGCAGTTGCACATCAGGCCCCCAAGAGGCCTGATGAAGATAACGAGGATCAGCGCACGCTGCGCAGCAGGAAGTCCGGCTGGCCGCAGGAGCGGCGCTCCCGCTTTTGCATCTCGTCCGAGCAGGGAACGGCATCCGTCCCTTCCTTGTTGATGCAGATGTAGATCTCCCGCAGGAAACGACCGCCGTCGGCGCAGGCCACCGTCATGGTATCGGGAGCAAGCCAGTGGTTGGCTGCGGCCAGATCCGCCTTCAGTTCGAAGGTACTCTTGCGAAGGGGCTCTGCTGGCGATTGATAGGCGACCGGGATCTTCACCTTCTGGCGCAGGTCGCTGGCCAGTTGATGGAATGCCTCCTGACTCAGGCCGGAGCAGGTGCCGTGCTTCTCCCACTCATGACCATAGAGAAAACGGCTGGGATAGAGCCCGGCAAACTGCTGCTCCATGGCGGGATCCAGCCGCTCGCGAGAACAGCTGCTCGGGTAGCCACGCTGATACTGGGGCCAGAGGCCGTGCAGCACGAATCCCAGTTGCCGGCTGCACTGCTCTCTATCGGCCGGTTTGATGGCGCAGTGCTGCGGTGACCAGGAGAGCGCCATGGCGTAGTAGTCAAACTCACCTGGCCGCCCCTTAGCCTGCGCGACTTGGGCACACAGCAAGAAAGCAGCCAGGAGTAGCATCATCTTCTTCATGTCATCGTCTCCGTCATCGCAGTCAGGCCGCCCCCTTCCGGCGAGGAATACGCCCGTTTGTCAGGCCCCATGCTCCCATAACAGGGAGCCAAAGAACAACCATGTGAAATGCCCTTACTAAAGGAGGGTCAGACCAGTAAAGGGTTTCCCCTCCCGGATCAGAGGCGTAAGCTGACTCTCCGGCGAGCCCCGCGTCCCGCCACCTTATCCCCGAATTCAGCTGCAACAGGACGTAACATGATCCGCAAGAATCCCTCAGGTCACCTGCCCGTCATCCACGAATCCGCCTACATCGACAAGACCGCCATCATCTGTGGCAAGGTGATCATCAAGGAGAATGTGTTTGTCGGCCCCTATGCCGTGATCCGCGCCGACGAGGTGGACGAGAGCGGCGACATGGAGCCCATCGTCATCGGCGCCAACTCCAATATTCAGGACGGTGTGGTGATCCACTCCAAGTCCGGCGCCGCCGTCACCATAGGCGAGTACAGCTCCATCGCCCATCGCAGCATAGTGCACGGCCCCTGCGAGGTGGGTAACCGGGTCTTCATCGGCTTCAACAGCGTGCTGTTCAACTGCCATATCGGCGAAGGCTCGGTGGTGCGCCACAACTCGGTGATCGACGGCTGCGATCTGCCCCCGGGCTTTTATGTGCCCTCCACCACCCGCATCAACCAGCAGAGCGATCTGGCCCAGATCCCCCGCGTCACCGTGGATGCCACCGAGTTCTCAGAGGACGTGGCCCACACCAACATCGATCTGGTCAAGGGCTACAAGGCGCTCTCCAACGAGTTCTGACGCCCGCCATGTCATAGCAGAAAAGGGGCACCACGCGGCCCCTTTTCTCTGCACGCAATCCTGACCCGGCCGGACACGCCACCATGGCGCTGGCATCCCCTCTTCTTTATCTCTCCCGCTCGACGCCTTCAAAACAAAGAACCCCTACTCGTTGGGTGTCCAACTTTCGGGGTTCGCGTCACGCAGGCTGCGCCCTCATGCGGCACAAGGGGCAGCGGGTCGGAATATCAGGCCCCGATGATACCGCCGTCGTCCCGGGTGATACGCAGCACGGCGGAGCGGGGAATGGCGGTGCCGCCATCCGGGAAGTGGGAGGGAGCCAGCTCCTCCCCCGGGTGCTGCACCCCGACGAACATAGTGCGCCAGTCCGGACTGAAGGTGAGGCCCGTGATCTCGCAGGCAATGGGGCCAGTCAGGAAGCGGCGCACCTCGCCACTCGCCGGGTCCGCGCACAGCATCTGGTTGTTGCCCATGCCGGCAAACTGCTTCTCGTTGGAGTAATCGCCATCGGTCTGGATCCAGAGCCGTCCCGCCTCGTCGAAGCCGATGCCGTCCGGGCTGTTGAACATGTTGTCCGGGTTGATGTTGGCACTGCCCGCCATCAACCCCTCTTTATTGACCGCAGGATTGCCCGCCAGCAGGAAGAGATCCCACTCGAAGCTGTCGCTGCCATGATCGCCACCGGCCGGGCGCCAGCGGATGATCTGGCCATAGGGGTTCTCGGCCCTGGGGTTGGCGCCGTCCAGAGGTTGGTTCTCCTTGAGGCCGCGGTTCTTGTTGTTGGTCAGGGTGCAGTAGGCTTCGGCACGGTGGGGATGCACGGCCACCCACTCCGGCCTGTCCATGGTGGTGGCGCCGAGCCGGGTCGCGGCTTCGCGCGCGAAGATGAGCACCTCCCCCTGATCGGCGAAGCCGTTCTCCCGGGTCAGGCCGTGCTGGCCGTGCACCAGGGGCAACCACTGGCCGGTGCCCTTCAGTTCCCCTTCCTTGGCCTCGAAGCGGGCCACATAGAGGGTGCCCTCATCCAGCAGATCCCGGTTGGCAGGGTCCTTGCCCGGTGCCACCTTGTTCTTCGAGACGAAGCGGTAGATGTGCTCGCCCCGCTCGTCATCACCGAGGTAAACCACGGCGCGACCATCTTTATTGATGGTGAAGGCGGCATTCTCATGCTTGAAGCGGCCCAGCGCAGTGCGCTTCTTCGGGGTGGAGGCGGGATCGTGCGGATCGATTTCCACCACCCAGCCGAAGCGGTGCGGCTCGTTGGGGTGTTTGGCGAGATCGAAGCGCTCGTCAAACTGGTGCCAGCCAAAGCCCGCATCCTCGGCGGCCAGGCCATAGCGGGCTGCGCGCTGGTCCAGCACCGGCTTGCCCGCACTGCCGAAGTAACCGTTGAAGTTCTCCTCGCAGGTGAGGTAGGTGCCCCAGGGAGTCTGGCCGTTGGCGCAGTTGTTGAAGGTACCGAGGGCGGTGCGCCCCTCAGGGTCGGCCTGGGTCTTGAGCAGGGCGTGGCCCGCCGCCGGACCGCTCAGTGTCATGGGGGTGGCGGCGGTGATGCGGCGATTGAGTGCCCCCCTGGGGTTGGCCTGCCACTTGCCATCGATGCGTACCAGCTCCACCAGAGAGACACCGTGGGCCGCCTGGGCCTTGGCGACGGCCTCGGCACTGAGCACCTTGCCGCCATCCGCAAACAGGTATTCGTAGTTGGTGTACTCATTGTTGACGGCGAGCAGGGCGCGATCAGGGCCCAGGGGGAAGAAGCTCATGCCGTCGTTATTGTCGCCAAACTGGCGTGCCTGGGCCTTGGCATCATTGCTCTGGGCAAAGGCGGGGGCATCGGCGAACAGGGCATCCCCCCAGGCGATCAGCACTTCGGCCTTGTAACCTGACGGCACCACTACGGCATCGGCCACAGAGGCGGGCACGGCCTGGAACCCCAGCAGCGGCTGGGTGGTGGCGGCCACGGCGCGGGCTACCGGGCTCGCGGCGAAGAAGGCCACCATGCTGGCGGCGCCAACTCCCTTGAGGAACCCCCGGCGGCTGAGGCCAGCCTCGATCAGGCGGTTGAACTCCGGCTCCTGTTCCCGGGGATGGTTGACACTGTCTCTCTCGTCAAAACGGCTCATCGGCTTTTCCTTGTTCTCTCTGCTGGCATCATTGCGTCATCACTGCGTCCGGCCACAGCATGGCGGCACTTTATTAAACGACGATGACAAACGATGAGATAACCCGGCGGGCCCGGCAAGGCGCCACCGCCAAAGAGAAGGGGCGGTGGACACGAGTCCCACCACCCCGAAAGACGTATCGCCGACAGAAGGGTTGAGTCCTAGCCGCACTTCTTCAGGCTGATATGCCCGTTTGTACCGGATTGCACCCGCTGGCAGCCTCTAGCCGCACTTCTTCAGGCTGACATGCCAGTTGGCGCCGGATTGCACCTGATGTTTGGTGGCGAAGCTGTCCATATTGAGGGCCACCGAGACCTGCAGCAGGCTGTTGAGGTAGACCAGCGGCTGGCCTTCCGGCACATCGCCGAAGCTGCTGACGTAGGGGGCCTGGCCCTCGTATATCAGCGCATCCCCTTCGCTGATCCTGATGCAGGCGTTGTCCCCCTTGTTGATCCCCGCCTTGGTCAGCAACGCATCGTCGATGTTGGTCCAGACGTTGCCGTACTGCACGTCCAGGATGGGAATGGTGCCCTTGAGAGTGCCATCTTTTTCCGCCACGGCCGGCTGGTAGGGGATGGTCACCACCTCGGCGGGCAGCAGGGGCCCCACCTGCTCGAAGCTGATGACGCCGGAGGCAAGCCGCGCCCCCGTGTAGGCGTAGACGTCGCGACCGTGGAAGGTGTAGGACTTCTCGGAGCCCTTGAGACGGTTGCGTTTCTCGTCTATCTGGCGCACCGCCTCGATGCCAAAGTGTTCGGCCACCAGGGTCAGGGTGCCGTTGTCCGGGCTGACAATGTAGTGGCCGCTCTTGGTCTTGAGCACCACCGAGTGGCGATCGGTGCCGACGCCGGGATCCACCACGCTGACGAAGACGGTGCCCTTGGGCCAGTAGTTGAGGGTCTGGTAGAGGCGGTAGGAGGCCTCCCAGATGTTGTAGGCCGGGATCTCGTGGGTCAGATCCTGCAGCGGCAGTGTCCTGTCCACCCCGAAGGCGACCCCCTTCATGGCGGAGACGGCCCCGTCCTTGAGACCAAAATCGGTCTGGAAGACCAGCGCCTCGTTTGCGAAGGCACCACTCCCCATCAGCGAGAGGGCGAGGACGAGGGCGCGGGGAAGGGTACGAATAGCCATATCAGGACTCCTTGTGGGGAATGCAACAGAGAAACAGAAATCTAGACGTCCAGAATGCCATTTGATGACGCCTTTGCAAGCCCCCTTGCCCGAATGGGGGGAAAGCACTCGCCAGAGTGCTCCGCCGGGTGTATCCATGGACGAGTCAAATTCAGGAGACGACGGTATGACAGAGCAAGGGCACGAAACCCTATTGTTGAGCCTGGGTGACAGCCAGAGCCGGGTACAGATCACCGGGGCGGATGGCGTCAGCCAGACCTTTTCATTGGCCCTGGGCCTGAATGCCATGACACCCGGTCCCTTTCGCCGGGACCCGCCAACCCCCCTCGAGCTGGAGCAGGCCATCATGGTGGTGGAAGATGCACTGATGCCCCTCGCGGCCCATATCCAACCCCACCCCCTGATACAGCTTCACAGCCCGGTGCCGCTGGCAGGCGGACTCGGCAGTCACGAGCTGAACCGGGAGAGCATCGAACGGTTGTTCGGCCAGCTGGTCGCCATGGTGGAGGGAGATCCGCTGGCTGCGGCCCAGCTGCCCAGAGATCGCCGCTTCGCCGCCACCCTGCTGATCCTGCGAGAATGGATGCACCACCTGGGTGCCGAACGGGTGCAACTGCTCCCGTGATGGCAGCGCCAGTCAGGGGCGCCATGCCCTCTTACTCCGCGACCACCATCGATTCGCCCTTCCCTTGCCATCGAATCGTGAACGTCTATCTTGTTGATATTGGAGGCTCATTTTCCTTGCGCTGCCTGCCCCCGCCAACTTTCATCTGGTGATGCCGAGCAGAATCAGTTACAAAAAAGTCTTCTGTCACTACCCGGGAGCATCACGGCATGGCGGGATCACTGTTGCGGATCATCCCCCGCAAGTGGTTGATTCAATTCACACTGTTCTCTCTGGCACTGGCAGGGTTGGGGCTGGTGTTCAACTACACCTACCTCAGCATCCGGCACGACATGCAGCTCATCACCGCCAAACAGCAGAATGTGTTCGAGGTGTTTTATCAGCGGGCCCGCATCCTGGCGCCAGACGCGCTGGCCCGGTTCGTCGACAACAGCAGCATCAAGGCGCCCATCTTCAGCGAGAACAGAGATGCGACGGCCTATGCCTATGCTTATGACCTCGATACCCTGACCCGTATGGCTGTCATTCCCATACTCCCCTCATCCAACCCGGTACTCATCGCCTACCAATATGCCCTCTCCTACCCCGAGGTCATCAACCTCTACGCCTTCTATGACGATCGTCGCCTGCTTGGCATGGTGCCTGACCGACTGACGCTCCCGAACCGGCTGATGCCGACCAACAGCGACCTCAATGACATCGAACCCTGGACCCATTATTTCGGTTGCGCCCTCTTCGCCTCCGCCCATGTGCCCTGCAGCACGGATGAGGCCTGGGTGTCCGACATCTACACCGACACCTTCACCGGGTTGCAGACCATCACCATGTACTTCCCCTTCGTCTTCTACGACCCGGTGATAGCAGATTACCGCCATGGTCTGACGGGCATAGACATCGCCGTCGACGAGGCGTTCAAGGATGTGCTTCGCCCCTTCGAGAGCCTCAATCCGACCAGAACCACACTCTCTTTCGATGAAATAGAGCCCTGTCACCCCTGGCATCTCTGCCTGAATACCCGCTTTATGCGGGCCAAGGCCAGCGTCGACCTCTATCTCAAATGGTCATACAGCTACGGCGATTTCATGCGCGCGGTGCTCTATGGCCCCGCCTTCAAGCTCTATCTGATCGCCCTGCTGCTGCTCATACTGACGGGACGGGGCATCTACGGCCGCCTGCGTACCCTGGCACAGACCGATCACCTGACCCGGCTGCCGAGACGGGAGATCCTGGATCAGGCCCAGTTGCAGGAACACGACTACCTGATGCTCCTCGACATCGACAACTTCAAGTCCATCAACGACGCCTATGGCCACGGAGTGGGAGACATCGCCCTCGCCGCCTTCGCCCGTCATCTGACGGCCAATATGCGCAAGGGGGACAAGGCCATTCGCTGGGGCGGCGAGGAGTTTATCGTCCTCTACAAGAGGCTCGGCGACGAGGCCAGCATGCGCCAGACCGTGGCCCGTCTGTTGGCATCACAACTTCAGATGGAGGAACTGTCCGCCCCCATCACCTTCTCGGCAGGCATCATTCGCATCCGTGATTACCTGACCGTCGCCGAAGCCACCGACCTGGCCGATACGCTGCTCTACCACGTCAAGCAGCATGGCAAGCACAACATCGCCTATTATCAGGGGCAGGAGATCAGACTGATCCGGGAGCAGAACGCGGCCGACTGATCCCGCAACAGCAGGGCCCTCGCCGCCCCGCCGACAGTCATCACCTTCTGCTGTGCGGGGCGCTTCTGCTACCATGGCGGCCACTGTCCGCTTTCGTCACGGCCCTGGCCGCGATAACCCCATACTGGTGCCCTATGTCCATTGCCTCCTTTGCCGAACTGGCCCTCTCTCCCCGTCTGCAACAGACCCTCTGTGAGCTGGGTTATGCCGCGCCAACCCCCATTCAGGCCAGCGCCATCCCCGTCATTCTGGCGGGGCGGGATCTGCTGGCGGGGGCTCAGACCGGCACCGGCAAGACCGCCGCCTTCGTGCTGCCGTTGCTGGAGCAACTGATGCAGCAGCCGCAAGGCGAGTCGCCTCGCCCCATCCGCGCCCTGGTGCTGGTGCCGACCCGCGAGCTGGCGGTGCAGGTGCATGAGAGCGTCACGCGCTACGCCAAGGGCACGGATCTCACCAGCGCCCTGGTGTACGGCGGGGTCAGCATAGCCGCTCAGGTGGAGGCGCTGAAAAACGGGGTGGATCTGCTGATCGCCACCCCGGGTCGATTGCTCGACCATCTGCGTCAGGGGGCCTTGCGCCTCGGGAGCCTCAGCCATCTGGTGTTCGACGAGGCGGACCGCATGCTCGACATGGGCTTTATGGACGAGATCAAGGCGCTGCTCAAACAGATCCCGGCGGATCGCCAGACCCTGCTGTTTTCAGCCACCTGCGATGACAACCTGTTTGCCTTGAGCAAGGTGCTGCTGCGTGACCCCGCGCTTATCGAGGTGGCACCGCGCAACACCACGGCGGCCGAGGTGGAACAGCGGGTCTATGCGGTGGATGGGGATCGCAAGCTGGCGTTGGTCGAACACATGCTGACCGTGAAGGGCTGGGCTCCGGCCCTGATCTTCAGCCGCACCCGCCAGGGGGCCGACAAGCTGGCCCAGCAGCTCGGCAAGGCGGGCATCAATGCGCTCGCCTTCCACGGCGATCTGTCGCAAGGCGCGCGGGAGAAGGTGTTGCTGGAGTTTCGCGCCGGCACCCTGCAGGCGCTGGTGGCCACCGACGTGGCGGCCCGCGGCCTCGATATCAGCGACCTCAACCATGTGATCAATCTGGAATTCCCCTTTGTGGCGGAGGATTACGTGCACCGCATCGGGCGCACCGGCCGCGCCGGCAACAAGGGGCTCGCCATCACACTGTTCAGCCCGGAGGATGCGCCGCTGCTGGAGAAGGTGGAGGCCGCGCTCGACACCCGCTTGCCACAGCAGTGGTTCCCGGGTTTTGAGCCGGATCTGACCCGCTTCGACCCCGAACCGCGCCGCAGCAGCAAGGCGGCCCAGAAGCAGAAGGCCAGAAAGCAGGCCCTCTCGGGCAACAAGGGCGGCAAGGGGCGCAAGCCCTGACACATGCTCTTGCGGGGGTAGCCATGCGGGCGCCCCCGCGTCACCACTCTCCTGGCGCGGATGCGTGGGGCGGGTGCCAGCACTCCGACCGCTTTCCTGCCGTCCTCCTACCGCTTTTCTCCCCCGCGCCCTCCTGCTCAACCCTCTTCCCCTGACCCGGCGACCCTTTGCCACACTCTGCTACAAAAGAGGTAGTAAAGGGGCACACTCTTGCCACAAAGCGGGCGTGCAATAGAGACATGAACAAGGAGGACATCATGAAACCCGCATCCCTCGCCTGGGCCCTGCCCCTGACCCTCACCCTGCTCTGGCTCGCTGGCCTCACCCAGTGGCCCGCCGGCCTCTGGCCCTGGCGCCATGAGCTGCTGATCCTGACCGGTCTGCTTGGCCTCGGCGCCATGACCCTCTCCCTGCTGCTGGCCCTGCGCCTGCCGAGGCTCGAAGTCTGGTGTGGCGGGCTGGATCGCATGTTGCACCTGCATCGCAGCAGCGCGCTCTGGGCCACCGGCACCCTGATGGCCCACTGGCTGCTGGTGGAGGCGCCCAAGTGGGCCGTCACCGCCGACTGGCTGACCCGGCCGGCACGCCGCGGTGCTGGCGCTGGCAACGATGCCCTGTGGCACGAACTCGGCAATACCCTGGGGGAATGGGGTTTCTATCTGCTGCTGGCCCTGGTGGTGGTGAGCCTGCTTGCGGTGGTGCGCTACGAGCGCTTCAAGGTGGTCCATCGGCTGGCCCCGGTCATCTACCTGATGGGCTGGCTGCACGGGCTCTGCCTGCTGCCGCGCATCGGCGTCCTGACGCCGGTCGGCATGACCCTGCTTATCGGCGGCGGGCTGGGCGCCATGGGCGCGCTCTACTCCCTGTTTGGCCGGGTGGGCCAGAATGCGCGCCGCCAGGGAACGGTCAGCACCCTCACCCCTCTGGACGAACGCACCCTGGAGATCAGGGTCACTCTGACCTCTCCCCTGTCTGGCTACCGTCCGGGCCAGTTCGCCTTCTTCGACTTCGCCGGGCGCGGCGAGCCCCATCCCTACACCCTGGTGAATGTCTCGGCGGACTGCCGCACCCTGACCCTGGCGGTGCGCGCCCTCGGGGATCACACCCACTGGCTGCACCAGCACCTCAGGGTGGGGGAGGCCGTCATCGTGACCGGCCCCTATGGCGCCTTCGCCCTGCCAGACCCGGCCCCCGCGCTCTGGGTGGGCGCCGGTATCGGCATCACCCCCTTCGTCGCCTGGCTGGAGGCGCTGGTGCGCCGTGGCGAGACACGCCCGGGCACCACCTTGTTGCAATGCGCCCCCACCGCCGAGGCCGCACCCTATCACAACCGCCTCGCCGAACTGTGCCGCCGGGCCGGGGTCAACTACCGATTGCACCTGGAGTCCGAGCGCGGTCGGCTGGATCTGGCCGCCCTGGGTGAACGCCAGCACACCCCGGTGTGGTTCTGCGGCCCCGAGCCCATGGCCCACACCCTGGATGCCCATCTGACCGCCCCGCTGCACCGGGAGCTGTTCCGCTTCCGCTAGCCTCAAGATGAGGCGCATCATCAAAAGGGCCTCCCTGGGGAGGCCCTTGTCATATCAGATGCACCTCGCTCGCAGCCTCTGACTTGCACCCATAAAACCTCGAGCAAGGGCAGCAACCCTCACTTGGATATTGATGCAGATTGAATGAATCAATATTATATTGCGGCCTCTGGTCATGGATAAGAATGTTGTATGTCCTTTGATAAAAAGCACGGTGAGTTCATCTTCAATGTGCAGGAACACCTGGTCACCTGCGAGCTGATCGGCCCTTTCAATGAAGAGGGTATGCTGGCGTGGATTAAGGAGATAAAGCGGGTGGTGAACAGCCTGGACGGGAAGCCTTTCTGCGCCCTGGTGGACCATCGCCAGCATCAGGGGGTGGTGCTATCCGCCCTGCCCCATCTGCAAGAGACCTATCAGTGGCTGGCCCAGAAGAACCTGGTGGCCATCGCCTCCCTCTATTCGGCCAAGGTGCTCCACCACATCGCCCTCTCCTGCCTCTCCCTCACCCACCCGGACCATATCCGGGCATTCAACGACCCTCAAGCGGCCATCGCCTGGCTTGATGCCCAATATCAGGCGCAGTAGCCCACCCGGCCTGACGTGATACCCACTGCGCCGCGCACCAGACTGGCCTGTGTTGATGGGCAATATGCCGCACAGTCACCACCAGGGTCCGGATAAAAAGGCCGCTATCCATGCCCTGAAGTGCTGCGCCCGGCTGCAGCCGATAGCTGACCCCCCAGAGACAAGAAATAGGTGCCACTCGGGAGAGCCGCAGCCTGGGCGACTATCTGCCCCGGCAAGGCGCCATCCAGGCCAAGGGGCATCTGCGCCGCCCGCACGCTGCCGCCCCAGAAGCTCGCCACCAGTATCAAGGCCCCTGCCAACCCGTATTTGATCCAAGATTTCATCGTCTTGCTCCCCTCTCGTTGGCCCTCGCCACCCTGTGGCAAGCAGGCCCATTTATCAGTGGGCAGAAGATAGAAGGGATATGTGAGGGGAAAATGAGGCTGTGTGAAGCCAAAGTGAAGTCGGGAAGATGTTGGGGGAATGCGGAAAATCATCATCACCTGCCTCGCAAGACGCGATATAACAAGCAATGACCAGACCACGTAGGGACAATTAGTGCAGCGTCATCGTCCGCATACCGCCGCGCACCGAGTCATGGCAAGACAGGCAGGAACTCTGGATATCAGCAACCTTTCGGCAACTCCTTATCGCGATCGTCCGAATACGCTTCGCTATTCGAACCTACAACACAGACAGCGGCCCCTCACCCTAGCCCTCTCCCAAGGGAGAGGGGATGGCCCGTGCCAATTCCAAGCCCGGTTGCCAGACCAAATCAGAGGCGCATATATGCTCCCTTCTCCCCTTGCGGGAGAAGGGTCGGGGATGAGGGGGAGGTAACAATAAGTCCCATCAAGTGGGTCGATTAACGCAGCGTAATCGTCCGTTTACCGCTGCGCACCGAGTTATGGCAAGACAGGCAGAAAACCCTGGATGTTAGCGACCTCTCGGTAACCTTCCTTTCGCGATCGTCCGAATACGCTTCGCTATTCGAACATGCAGCCCTCTAAAGAGGACAAGGTTTAGCTTTTTTAAATTGACTATTAAGGCAGAAAAAATCAATCTAAATCTACTCTTAGGCAGACAATTTGAGCACTTATGACCATGGAACTCCAAAGCAGGCTTATTTTCATTGACACGTCAGCATTCGAAAACAAAAACTTTCAATTTGACTCTCATAAATTAGATCAGCTCTGCGGTTTCTTGGAAAAAAGAAAATTACACTTACTGACAACCGAAATAACAATTCAGGAGGTTAAAAAACACCTGAGAGAGAAAGCAAAAAAAGCAGCCGGCACCATAAAAAAGGCTCAGAAGGAGGCAATGATTCTCAGAAACACTCCAACTCTTGATTGTCATGGGATTTTTTCAGCCCTAAAAGAAGATGACATTAACAAGATTCTGATGGATGCATTTGATAAATTTTTAACGATTAGTAATGCTGAGATTGTCCCAATAAACATTGTTGATGCATCAATTGTTTTTGAAAATTACTTCAATAGTCTTCCACCTTTCTGTGGAGAAAACAAAAAGAATGAGTTTCCTGATGCATTTGCTTTAGAGGCTGTGCGCAAAGTAAGTGAGGAAAGAGAGCATCTACTTTATGTAATTAGTTGCGATGGAGATATGAAGGCATATGCAGAGCAATATGAAAATATCTTTCATCTAAAATCCGTAGATGAGCTAATTGACTTAGTTATAAGAAATGAAGCTGAATTAAGCGAGCCAGTATCTTTTGCGGATAAGGTGTTCACTAGACTTGAATCCGAAGTTATAAAAACCATTCACGCTAAACTTTCAGATATGGAGTTTTATCCGGACAGCAGCTATTACTTAGATGTCGATATCGAACGTATTATTGTTACCCAAGTAAGCGTAGTCGACAAAAACCTTATAGAAGTTAGCCCACATAGGGCGACCTACGAATTGGAAATTGAAATTTCGGTGAGTGCAGAATATTCAGCTGCAAATTATGAAAACTCTCCGTGGGATCCTGAAGACAGAGAATATGTTTTTATAGTCACCGATAGATTACATATTAATCACAAAGAGAAAATATTCGTCGATGTGAGCCTAAATTATGATGATGAGCTTGTTGCTCGCGCCACAGTAGATGACATTGAATTTATTGATTCCCTAATATCTTTAGATATGGACGACGCCGAGATCACTCTTCAAGAGTCGTCTTATGATCCTGATGACTATGAAGAATAAAAAACCACCCGTATAACGGGTGGTTTTTATCATTATCACCAGACCAATTCGGGATATTTATCCCAACGGCGGCGTACGCGGTGGCACCCTGCGCTTGCTGCCGGTGGACTCGAAGGCCGAGGCAACGCGCAGCAGGTTGTTGTCGTCATAGGCACGACCGGCGAAGGTCAGCCCCACCGGCATGCCGATATCGGCCATCACCCCCATGGGGACGGTGACGGTCGGCACGCCGAGGTGGCGAATGGCGAGGTTGCCGTTGGCGACCCAGATGCCATTGCTCCAGGCGATATCGGCGGAGGCCGGATTCACATCCGCATCAGCCGGGGCGACGTCGGCGACGGTGGGGAACAACACGGCGTCGAGCTTGAGCCCGTCCATCCAGTCTTCCAAGTCCAGCTTGCGGGTCTGTTCCAGCCCACGCAGGCCGTCCGGCACTGTGGGGATCTCGTCCCAGGATTTCAGGCCGCGCTTGGCCATATTGACGTACTCGTCCATGCCCGCCGCCAGATCGCCCTCGCGATTCGGCAATGTGCCCGGATCGTGGGGGAAGATCTGGGGCCCATCGACATCCTCAAGCTTGTTCAACTTGGGATCGCCGTTGGCGCGCAGGAAGTCGTCAAACGCCCAGCCGGACAGCTCCCACAACTCGTCGTTGAGAAACTCAGGGGTGACTATGCCGCGATTGAACACGGTCGGCGCGCCGGGTCTGTCCCCTTCGCAGTTGGAGACCAGGGGAAAGTCCACTTCGATGACCTCGGCGCCAGCGGCCTCCAGTGCCTGACGGGCCTGCTCCCACAGGGCAATCACGGCCTCGCGGGTATGGATGCGCTGACCGGTCGGGCCGCCGATGCCGGGGTGCTCGCTGGTGCCCGCCAGTTCATCCTTGTTGATAAACATGCGCGGCACGCCGAGGCGCTTGCCCTTGAGGGCATCGGCCTTGGCAGCCAGCTCAAGGTAGGAAGCCGGGCGCACCTCGGAGGCCTTGGGGATCTTGACCCAGGGCTGCATGCGCCACAGATCCCCACGGGTGTCGGCATCGTCGGCCACCACCACGTCCAGCACTTCCAGCAGATCGGCCATGGTGCGGGCATAGGGCACGACGACGTCCATGGTCGGAGTCAGCGGCCAGTTGCCTCGCACCGAGATGACGCCACGGGACGGGGTGTAGGCACAGAGGCCGTTGTTGGAGGCCGGGCCACGGCCGCTCGACCAAGTCTCTTCGGCCAGACCGAAGGCGGCGAAGCTCGCGGCGGTGGCGGTGCCGGCCCCGTTGGAGGAGCCGGAAGCAAACGGCGCGGTCAGGTAGTCGGCGTTGTAGGGGCTCTCGGCACGGCCATAAACGCCGCGCTGCATGCCGCCATTGGCCATCGGCGGCATATTGGTTTTGCCAAGGCAGATGGCACCGGCTGCGCGCAGCCGCTCGACAGTAAAGGCATCGCGCTGGGCCACCAGATCCTTGAAGGCCGGGCTGCCGGAGGCGGCGGTCAGCCCCTTGACCAGATAGCTGTCTTTGGCGGTGTAGGGGATGCCGTCGAGCGGCCCCAGGGTTTCGCCACGGGCGCGGCGGGCATCGGAGGCTTGCGCCTCTTTCAGCGCATCGGGGTTGGGCACCACCAAAGCGTTCAGCTTGGTGTTGGTCTCGGGTCCGTTATAGGCAGCGATCCGGGCCAGATAGGCCTTGACCAGTTCGACCGCTGTGGTGCGGCCCGATTCGAGCGCACCGCGCAGCTCGGCAATGGAAACCTCGGTCACTTCGATCATGTTGATCTCCTGTAAAAGGGTGACTGTTTGTCATGATGATCGCCGCATCGGCGCCTGCCACCATCATGTCATCAAGAGATAAAACCCCACGGCGTGGGGTTTTGAATACTAACTAGAACCGGTTTACGACCCGTCGCGAGAGACCGTCAGCAAGGTGAAGAGCAGCGCAGGAACCGGAGCGTATAAACATACGTGAGGCTTCCGAGCAGCACATGAGCCTTGATCACGGTCTCGCAGCAGGATCGTCATCCGGTTCTTATTTGCCGGAGGGGATCTGCTGAGTAATGCAGTGAATATTGCCACCGCCCAGCAGGATCTCGCGGGCCGGGACGCCGACCACGGTGTGATCCGGGAAGATCTCTTCCAGAATACGCTGGGCTTCGCCGTCGGTGGCGGCATCCAGCAGCGGGTAGACGATGCGATCGTTGGTGATAAGGAAGTTCACGTAGGAGCCGGCCAGACGACCCTCTGCCTCGCGCGGCACACCGCTGCCGCTCTCGACGCCGGCAGACTCCTCCTCGGTGCAGAACAGCGGGCCCGGCTGGGGCAGCTTCCAGATTTTGAGCTTGCGACCCTTGGCGTCCACCGCCGCTTCCAGCACCTTGAGGGCGGCCAGGGAGCGCTCGTATTGGGGATCGTTCTCGTCGTTGGTCCAGTGCAGGGCCACTTCACCCGGGCGCACGAAGCAGCACATGTTGTCGATGTGACCGTCGGTCTCGTCCATGTAGACGCCTTCATCCAGCCAGATAAAGCTGGTGACACCCAGATAGTCGCGCAGGTGCGCCTCGATCTGCTCTTTGCTCAGGTGCGGGTTGCGGTTTTCGTTGAGCAGGCACTCGGCGCTGGTCAGGCAGGTGCCTTCGCCATCCACGTGGATGGAACCCCCTTCCAGAATGAGCGGCGCGGCGTAGCGATCCATGCCGTGCTGCTCCAGCATCTGAGCCGCCACTTTCTCGTCCTGATCCCAGGGGTAGTAGAGACCGCCCTTGTGACCGCCCCAAGCGTTGAAGCCCCAATCCACGCCACGGCACTCGCCGGCGGCGTTGGTGACAACTGTCGGGCCTGTGTCGCGGGCCCAGCAGTCATCGCTGGCCATTTCGACCAGGGTGACGTGGGCGGGCATGATGGCGCGGGCCTGCTCCATAAACTGGGCCGGCACCCCCATAAAGACCGGGGTGGCTTGCCCGATGGCATCGGCCACCTTGGCGAAGGTTTCTTGCGCGAAGCGACCGGCAACGCGCCAGTTGTCCGGGCGGAACGGCCAGATCATCCAGACGGCCTGCTGGTGCGCCCACTCGGCGGGCATGGTGAAGCCGTCTGCGGCCGGAATGGAGTTGATGGTCTTGATGCTCATCGCAAGGCTCCTTGCATGGATTGAGGCCCCCGATTTACCTGGGAACCCGGAAAAATAACAGTGGGTCGCAGTGTAAGAAGTTGCGTGCCCATCCATCAAATGAATAGGATGGATTGTCCCATAAACACGGCGAATAATCCTCCCATGAAACTGCACCAACTCGACCTCAATCTGCTGCTCGCCCTTGACGCCCTGATGACACAAGGGAGCGTGACCCGCGCCGCCGAGTCGCTCTTTATCAGCCAGCCCGCCATGAGCCATGCCCTCAATCGCCTGCGGGCCTTCTTTGACGATCCGCTGCTGGTGCGCACGCCTCAGGGGATGCTACCGACCCCCCGGGCCCAGCGCCTGCACCTGGGGGTACAGCAGGTGTTGCGGTTGCTGGAGCAGCAGCTCAGCGAGGAGGAGCTGTTCGAACCGCACCAGTCGAAGCGCCGTTTCGTGCTCTGCACCACGGATTACGTGGAGTGCGTGCTGATCCCGCCCCTCATCCAGCGCCTCAGACGGCTGGCCCCCGGGGTCACCATCGAGATCCGCATACTGCGCGACACATTGCCGGAGGCGGAGCTGGCGAGCGGCGAAATCGATCTGGTGCTGGGGTTTGACGAGTACATGCAGGTACCGGGGTATCTGGGCAAGGAGACCTGGCTCACCGAACCCCTGGCCGGGCTGGTGCGCGCCACCCTGGAGCTGGAGGAGGAGCGCATCACGCTCGAGCAGCTTATCGAGATGCCCCACGTGTTCCACTCGCCGCTCGGCACCTCCGAGGCGAGCCTCGACCGCTATTTGCAGAGCCTGGGGCACAGTCGCACCATCTCGGTCAACAGCCAGAGCTATATGTCCGCCGCCGCCATCGTCAGCCAGAGCGACCACCTCTTGGTACTGCCGAGCATGGTGGCCGAGCTGCTCGCCAACCACTGGCCGCTGAAAAGCCTGCCGCTGCCCGAAGACGTGCCGGATTACCATCTCAACTGCGTCTGGCACCCGGTGCATGCGCAGCAGCCAGCCTTGATCTGGTTGAAGACGTTGATGAAGGAGTTGGTGAATCCGGGTTAGTGCCCCCTCATCCCCAGCCCTTCTCCCGCAAGGGGAGAAGGGAGCAGATCGGCGTTCAGTGGAAACACGGGGGCAACCGACACGACAAAGCGACAAAGCGACAAAGCGACAAAGACCAAAAATGCTATATCTCCAACGCTTTGGCACTAGAGGCCCTTTGTTATCTTCACTCTCAACGATTCCCCGAGCGGTTCCCTCTCCCTCTGGGAGAGGGTCAGGGTGAGGGAGAAGAGCCCCGCCCAATAAACAGAGCCCGTACGCCACTGGGTAATTGCTATACCTAATGGGTCAAACAGCTCTGGATAAATCCCATGCAGACCCGCCCCTTTGCCAAACAACTGAGAGCCGAAGCGACCCTGGCCGAACAGAGGCTCTGGTTTCAGCTGCGTGATCGCCGGCTTGAGGGGCTCAAGTTCCGCCGCCAGTTCCCTATTGGGCCCTACATAGTGGACTTCATCTGTCTGGAACAGCGGCTGGTGATCGAGGTCGATGGCTCGCAACATAACCAGCCGGAAGGTCAGCAACAGGATGAGGTCAGAACGGCCTATCTCAATGGCGAAGGGTTTCGGGTGATCAGAGTGTGGAACAACGAGGTGCTAGGGCAGATGGATGGGGTGCTGGCGTTTATCAGGTTGTCATTGCAGTGACTAGATTCCCCCCTCATCCCCAGCCCTTCTCCCGCAAGGGGAGAAGGGAGCCTGTCCCCGTCAACGGAAAGTTCGTGGACAACCGGCGGGCCCACCCAGGTGAGCCCCTCACCCCCAACTCTTATCACATTCTTTTGCAAGGGAGCGGATCGGCGGCCTGCGGATAAATCGTGGCAACCAACAGATGATCACCATTACGAGCCTCGCCTCCACCAGCCCCTCACCTCGCCTCTGAGGCGACCGGCAGCTCCCCGCGGGCGATGGCGGCCAGCAGCAGGGCATGATCTTCCCGGGTGCGCTGGCCATAGGCCACCGCAAAGTCGGCGATAGCCTCATCCATCACCTCCGACTTGCCGAGGTAGCCGGCGATCTGGGCCGCATCCCCCGACTTGGCATGGGCCAGCGCCAGGGCCCAGCCGCACAGTTGGCAATACTCCACGAAGTGGCGGGGCTTGACCATGCCAGGGGTGATGTCGATGCCCCCCTTCATGTCCCGCAGTTGGCGCACATAGAAGTGACGGCCTCTGAGATCGCACCAGCCGAGAAAGATGTCCGGTGATCCCTGGATCATCCGCTGCCCCCGCACCACCCGCCGCCCCTGGTTGCCGCTGTCGTCTTCCGAGGTGAAATAGGGGGCCAGCACCGAGGGTTGCGCCTCTTTGACCTGCAGGAAGAGGGGATCGTCATCGTCGGCGCCGGTCAGCAGGATCACCCAGCAGCGGGTGCCCACGCTGCCCACCCCCACCACCTTGCGAGCCACGTCCACGACCCGGTAGCGGCGCAGCAGTATGCGCCTGTCCTCCGGCAGGGAGGCGAGATAGGCCTCCAGCAGTTCGCCGAGCACCTCATAGACGGGCTCCCCGTCCTCGGTGTGGGTCTCGCGGATGACAAAGGGGTGGAGTTCGCGGATCCTGTGCTGATCGTCCACCAGATCCGTCATCTTGCCGAGCACCTGCAGGTGGTTGCGACTCCGCGCCTTGGCGAAGGTGGCCTTGACGCGCTGATGGGCATCGACGGAGAAGGCATCGAGCACCGAGGCCTGTTCGATGTGATCGTACCAGACCCTCATAAATCCCATCTTGCCGTATTCCCGCAGCTTGGTGCGGTAACCGGTCGCTATCATCCTGGCCGCCTCCCGCTGGCGGGCGGCGTCGGCCCCCAGGTACTCGGCCGCCACCAGAGCGCTGGCGGCCAGACGCTTGAGATCCCACTCCCAGGGGCCGAGGTGGGTCTCATCGAAGTCGTTGATGGCCAGCACCAGGTTGCGCTCGGCGCTCGCGTAGAGGCCGATATTGGCGACATGCATGTCGCCACAGGCCTGGACCATGAGGCCGGAGTGGGGAGTGGCGACGAGATCCCCCGCCATGATGGCGGCCGCCCCGCGCAGGAAGGCGAAGGGGGACTCCTGCATCCTGGCATGGCGCACCGGCACCAGCTGCTTCAAGCGAGTGGTGGCCTGGGCCTTGAGCACGGCGATGGGATCCCTGTCATACGCCGCGGGTGGCAGCCAGGAGTGAGCTTCGCGGGGAAACTGTTCCCGCAGGGCCTTGCCGGCGGCGAAGCGCTGCGCAATGGAGAGCCGTGGCGTGGTGAAGTGCGCCAGTATCGCCCGAGACGTTGCCTTTCTGGTCATTCCCTTTCCTCCTGCCGATATCCTCACCATGAAGATGGAAGAGGGGGCAGGCAGGGGCAAGCAGCGGGGACAAATATAGGCCCAGAGGGCCGGGATTCAGCGCCGAGGAGTCAGGGCCGCCATCAGCTGATCGACGACGCCCCCCAGCAGGACGCGGTCTGGGTGGCACTGGGCGAAGGTCACCAGCCCCTGGATGTTGACCTGCAAGAAGGCGGTCAGGGTGGGGATGTCGCCCCCGGGGGCCAGCTCTCCCTGCTCGCCGGCCTGATGCAGCAGCTGCGCCAGGTCGCTTTCCAGCTCGCCATAGATGACCTTGAAGCGCAGGTGCAGCTCTTCGTCCTGCTCCGCCAGCTCCATCAGGGTGCGGGTCAGCAGGCAGGAGCCTTGCAGGGCATCGTCCACCAACTGGGTGAAGAAGGCCTTCAGCCCGGCCAGCGGACTCGGTTGATCGAAGCAGCGACGGCGCAGGGTGCCCTTCTCCTGCACATAGTGATCGACCGCCGCCAGCAGCAGGCCCCGCTTGTTGCCAAAGGCGGCATAGAGACTGCCCGGGTGCAACCCGGTCGCCGCCACCAGATCCTGCATGGTGGTCTTGGCATAGCCTCTGGCTCGAAACGCCTCCATGGCGCTTCGCAGGACAAGGTCCCGATCAAATTCGGCACTGCGCATGGGATCTCCGCTGGCAAGGGCCCGGCGTACCGGGGAACAGGGCGGCAAGTTTACCCCAGCAGGCAGGCAAGACCAATCCATGTTGAATGCTTGTTCAAAAAATACTTGCGTACAAACCAAAAAACGTCTTGAATGCCTATTCAAGAATCACCCCCGAGGACGCTCTGCATGGATACCCTGTTTCAACCTTACCGCCTCAACGGCACCCTCACCCTCGCGAATCGCTTCATGATGGCCCCCCTCACCCGCTGCATGGCGGGCCCGGGACTGGTGCCGACCGCGCAGATGGCTGCCTACTATGGTCGCCGCGCCGACATCGGCCTCATCATCTCCGAAGCCACCATCATTCGCCCGGACGGCCAGGGCTATCCCAACACCCCCGGCATCTACAGCCCTGAGCAGATCGCAGGCTGGAAACAGGTCACCGAGACCGTGCACGCCAAGGGGGGCAAGATCTTCGCCCAGCTGTGGCACGTGGGTCGTCTCTCCCACCCCTTCTTCCATCACGCCGAAGTGCTGGCACCGTCTGCGGTCGCCCATGAAGGCACAGTGCCGCGCATGCGCGAACTGGTGTATCAGGTGCCCCGCGCCCTGAGCGAGAGCGACATTGCCCAGCTGGTCGAGGATTACGCCCAGGCCGCCGCCAACGCCATCGAGGCGGGCTTTGACGGGGTGGAGATCCACGGCGCCAACGGCTACCTCATCGACCAGTTCCTGCACCACTCCAGCAACCTGCGCACCGACCAGTACGGCCAGACCCCGGAGAACATGAGCCGCTTCGCCCTGGAGGTGGTGGATGCCATCAACGCCCGCATCGGCAGCGAGCGGGTGGGCCTGCGTCTCTCCCCCGGTGCCTATGTGCACCTCGAAGGCGATGCGCGGGATCGCGCCGTGTTCGATTACCTGCTGGCCGAGCTGAACAAGCGTGCCCTGGCCTATGTGCACCTTGGCATCTTCGATGACAGCCTCACCTTCGACTACCTGGATGGCCGCGCCTCCGACTACCTGCGCGCCCACTACGACGGCCACCTGGTGGGGGTGGGCAACTACAGCGCCGAGACCGCCGCCGAGGCGATCCGCGCCGACCGCTTCGACCTCGTCGCCATCGGCCGCCCGCTTATCGCCAACCCTGACTATCTCGCCAAGGTGAAACAGGGCGACGCCCTGGTCCCCTATGCCGACACCATGCTGGCGGAATTGGTATAAACCGCGCCGCGCCCTGAGACAGCGCCGTGGCCGGCACCATG
This sequence comes from Aeromonas sp. QDB31, assembly GCF_027707605.1. Taxonomy (NCBI): domain Bacteria; kingdom Pseudomonadati; phylum Pseudomonadota; class Gammaproteobacteria; order Aeromonadales; family Aeromonadaceae; genus Aeromonas; species Aeromonas sp. QDB31. The sequence goes on from NZ_JAPCIX010000008.1 coordinate 22,906, forward strand.
CTGGCCGAGCTGGTGTAAGCCGAGCCCGAGTCATACGCAGGCCGGGCCGCCTTTGCCCGGCCAGCGTGTTCCTGACCAAGGATGGGATCCGCGCACTGGCGCGGGTTTCCAATGTTTGGGCCCCTCTCCCGGGCCCTTTTTTGTGTCCGCCTTCTGGCTCATGAAATAGTTGTCATCAACAACCAGTTGGCTATATTGGTTGCAGGTAACAACGAGAAGGACACTCACAAGATGGATCCCCGCCCCCTGCGCGCCCTGTCACGGGAACTGGTACGCGAACTTGGCATGCTCTCCCAGCAGTGCGGCTCCCTGGCCCTCAGCCCCCTCGAGGCCCACCTGCTGATCGAGCTGGAGAATGGCCCCGCCACCAACCAGCAGCTCGCCGAGCAACTGCGCATCGACAAGTCCAACGCCAGCCGCCCCCTGGCCCGCCTCGCCGAGCGGGAGCTCATCGCCTGGCAGCCACACCCCTCGGACGGGCGCAGCAAGCAGGCGACCCTCACCGGACAGGGCAAGGCGCAGCTTGAGGAGCTGCACCGGCAGATGGATGAGGCCATGGCAGAGACCCTGGCCCAGCTCGCCCCCGAGGAGCGCGAACGGCTCTGGGAGGGCATGCGCCTCTATCGCAGCGCCCTCTCCCGCGCCCGCCGCCAGCAGGGCTATCGCATCAGGCCCATCGCCCCTGAGGACAATGCCGCCATCGCCGCCGTGGTGCGCGCCGTCTCCGCCGAATACGGCCTCACCGCCGACAAGGGCTACGGGGTGGCAGATCCCAATCTCGACTTCCTCCATGAGACCTATCAGGGCAAGCACAGCCGTTATTGGGTGATAGAGGGGCCGGACGGCGCCATCCTAGGCGGGGGCGGCATAGCCCCCCTGGCGGGTGAAGCCGGGACCTGCGAGCTGCAGAAGATGTACTTCCTGCCCGCCCTGCGCGGCCTGGGGCTGGGGCGGAGACTGGTGCTGCAGGCCCTGGCCGAGGCTCGCACGCTCGGTTACCAACGCTGCTATCTGGAGACCACGGCCGATCTGCGCGAGGCCACCAGCCTCTACGAGTCGCTGGGCTTCGTGCACCTGCCGGGGCCCCTTGGCTGCACCGGCCACGACGCCTGCGAGATCTGCATGGTGCTGGCGCTCTGAGTCGCCCCTGAGCCTGTCCCATCTCTTCTTCCCCTGTCACGGGAAGAGGGACAAAAAAGAGACCCCGCCGCAGCGGGGTCTCTTGCATGGAGCCAAAGCAGGCCTCAGTGATCCTTGACCACAGCCCCGGTTTGCCTCTCGGCGAGAAGCAGCGGCCGCCTGGCCCAGAAGCCGGCGAGCAGAGAGCCGGAGAGGTTGTGCCAGACCGAGAACAGGGTGCCCGCCACGGCGGAGGCCGGGGTGAAGAACTTCATTGCGAGCGCCGTGGCCAGCCCGGAGTTTTGCAGCCCCACCTCGAAGGCGATGGTGCGGCAGATGCGCTCATCGAAGCCAAGCCATCGGCTCATCCAGTAACCCGCCGTGATGCCTATGCCGTTATGGAGGATCACCGCCAGCGCCACTATGGGACCTATGGCGGCGAACTGGCCGGCATTGAGGGCCACGACGGTGGCGATGATCAGCACTATGGCCACCATGGAAACCAGCGGCAGCAGAGGCTCTAGCCTCGCGGTCAGGGAGTGCAGCCAGACGTTGGCCAGGACCCCGATGACCACCGGGATCAGCACTATCTTGAGCAGGCTCAACAGCATGTCCAGCACGGGGACATCGACGCTCTTGCCAGCCAGCAGTTGCACCAGCAGCGGGGTGATGATCACCCCAAGCAAGGTGGAGAGCGCCGTCATGGTGATGGAGAGGGCCACATCCCCCTTGGCGAGGTAGCACATCACGTTGGAGGAGGTGCCACCGGCGACGCTGCCCACCAGCACCATGCCCACGGTCAGCTCGGCATCGAAACCGAGCAGCAGGCTGATCAGCAGGGCCGCCAGCGGCATCACGCTGAACTGCAACACCAGTCCCAGTCCGATGGCCCTCTTGTTGTTTACCACGTCGAGGAAGTTGGCGGGGCGCAGGGTCAGCCCCATGGCCAGCATGATGATGGTGAGCAGCGGCACTATCTGGGTCTTGAGATCGACGAACAGCGCTGGCTGCCAGTAAGCCAGCACTGAAAACAGCAAGGCCCAGAGCGGGAAGAGGTTGGTAATGCGTCCAAGCATGGTGATCTCCTGATCTGAAATAGAACGCGGGCAAAAAAAAGAAGGCCCGCGAGGGCCTTCTTTTATATCAGCTTTTGCCGCCTGGGGGCGCGCGTTATCAGTGCTCGCGGGTCTGGCGGAACTGGACGTCCGGGTGACGCTCCTGGGACAGGCGCAGGTTGACCATGGTCGGGGCGATATAGGTGAGGTTGTCACCACCATCCAGGGCCAGGTTGACCTCGTTCTTGCGCTTGAACTCCTCGAACTTCTTGACGTCGGTCCCTTCCACCCAGCGGGCGGTGGAGACGTTGACCGCCTCGTAGATGGCCTCGACGTTGTACTCACTCTTGAGGCGGGAGACCACCACATCGAACTGCAGCACACCGACGGCGCCGACGATGAGATCGTTGCTGATGAGCGGACGGAACACCTGCACCGCCCCCTCTTCGGAGAGCTGCACCAGCCCCTTGAGCAGCTGCTTCTGCTTGAGCGGGTCGCGCAGGCGGATGCGGCGGAACAGTTCAGGGGCAAAGTTCGGGATGCCGGTGAACTTGAGATCCTCACCCTGGGTGAAGGTGTCACCGATCTGGATGGTACCGTGGTTGTGCAGCCCGATGATGTCACCGGCGCACGCCTCGACGGCCTGCTCACGGTCACCGGCCATGAAGGTGACGGCGTCGGAGATGTTCACATCCTTGCCGATGCGCACGTGGCGCATCTTCATGCCCTTGGAGTAGGTGCCGGATACGATGCGCATAAAGGCGATACGGTCGCGGTGTTTCGGATCCATGTTCGCCTGGATCTTGAACACGAAGCCGGAGAACTTCTCCTCGGTGGCCACCACTTCGCGGCTCTCGGCCTTGCGCGGCATGGGGGCCGGGGCCCAGTCGGTCAGGCCGTCCAGCATGTGGTCGACGCCGAAGTTACCCAGCGCCGTCCCGAAGAAGACAGGGGTCATCTCGCCGGCGATGAAGGTCTCGTGATCGAACTCCGGAGAGGCGCCCTGCACCAGCTCCAGTTCGCCGCGCAGTTGGGCGGCCAGATCTTCACCGATGGCGGCATCGAGATCCGGATTGTTCAACCCCTTGACCACCCGCTTCTCCTGGATGGTGTGGCCCTGACCGGTCTGATACAGATAGGTCTCATCCTTGTAGAGGTGGTAGACACCCTTGAAGGACTTGCCGCAGCCGATGGGCCAGGTGATGGGGGCGCACATGATCTTCAGCTCGCGCTCCACCTCGTCCATCACTTCCATGGGATCGCGCACTTCGCGGTCCAGCTTGTTCATGAAGGTGAGGATGGGGGTGTCCCGCAGCCGGGTCACTTCCATCAGCTTGCGGGTCCGATCTTCGACGCCCTTGGCGGCATCGATGACCATCAGGCAGCAATCCACAGCTGTGAGCGTACGATAGGTATCTTCGGAGAAGTCCTCGTGACCCGGGGTGTCGAGCAGGTTGACCAGACAGTCGGCATAGGGGAACTGCATCACGGACGTAGTGATGGAGATACCACGCTGCTTCTCCATCTCCATCCAGTCGGATTTGGCATGCTGGCCTGAGCCACGGCCCTTGACGGTACCGGCGCGCTGAATGGCCTGTCCGAACAGCAGGACTTTTTCGGTGATGGTGGTCTTACCCGCATCCGGGTGCGAGATGATCGCAAAAGTGCGTCTCTTGGAGACTTCACTCAGAAATTCAGCTGACATAATTCGACGTTCTTCTATTGAGCGGCGGCCTGGAGCCACCGTGGGAATAAATGCGGGACAGCACCTTGGGATCAGGGCTCCCATGCAGACAACGACGCCACGCAGCCGGGTCATGGAACCCGCAGGTGGAAAAAGGAGGAGCGCTGCGTTACATGGGCCTTCTCGCCTGAGTCAAAGCAAAATTGCGCGACATTATACCCGCGCGAGTGAAAAATACCCAGCCCGGCATGAGGGGCTGAAGGGCGGTTCGGGATCAGGCCGCCTTCACCACCCGGTTGCGCCCCGCCAGCTTGGCGGCGTACATGGCCTCGTCGGCCCGGCGGATCAGCTCCCCGAGATTGTCATCCTCTGCCCTGTACTCGGCACAGCCTATGCTGACGTGGATGGGGTGATCCGCAGGCACCCCCTCGATGACGAGGCGGGAGACGGCGAGCCGCACCCGCTCCGCCACCTCGGCCGCCTCCTCCAGACCGGTGTCGGGCAGCAGCACCAGAAACTCCTCCCCGCCGTTGCGCCCCACCCGATCCAGGCTGCGCACCTGCTCCTCGATGCACTGGGCCACGGCGGTCAGCACCCTATCCCCCACCTGGTGGCCGAGCCGGTCGTTGACCTTCTTGAAGTGATCGATGTCCAGCAACAGCACGCAAAGGGGCTTGCCGCTCGCGCGCGCCAGGGCGAACCATTTGCGCCCCTTGGCCTGGATCTGGCGCCGGTTGTGGATGCCCGTCAGCTCGTCCGTCATGGCGAGACGCTGCATCTTGCGGGTACGGCCCCGCTGGTGGATCACCAGTATCCCCATGACCAGCAGCAGCAGGGCCACCACCAGAAATTGCCAGTAGCGTCGCTCCTGCAACTGCTTGAACTTTTCGGCCTGCAACTGCTGCTGGGCTCTGAGGGTCTGGTTCTCCAGCTCCTTACGCGCCAGATCGAACTCGAAACGCATCTGCAGGGCCCGCTGTTCCCGCAGCCGCTGATCCAGTGCATGACGGGTCTGCACGAAGGCCTTGAGGCTGGCCAGGGCCTCCCCGACCCGTCCCTGACGCTCCAGCACCCGGGCGCGCACCTCGTGCACCCAGGCAAGGAAGCGCAGGTTCTGCTCCCGGGCAAAAATCGGCTCGGCCTCGTCCAGGTGTCGCAGCGCCTCGGCCGGTTTGCCCATGGCATCCTGCACGGTGGCCATGACGATGTGCCAATGGCCCAGAGTCACGCTGTCTGCCCCTTCCCCCCGATGCAGCAAGGTGGCGGCCTGTTCCAGCTTGGCCATGGCCTGCGCCGTCTTGCCCTGTTTGAGCAGGATGGTGGCCAGCTCTATCCTGCTCCAGGCCAGCACCCCGTCCTGCTGTTGCGCCTCATAGTAGCGCTCGGCCTCCACCATCAGCGGCAGCGCCTTGTCGTACTCTGCCGTGTCGATATAGAGCAGTCCCTGTTGGGTGTGGATATCTACCAGCCGCTCGACATCCCCCAGCGTCCGGTAGTCGTGCTCCAGCTCCTGGAAATAGCCCTCGGCCCGCTCGAAGAGCCCCATCCTGCGATAGGCATTGGCGATCCTGGCCAGCACCTCGCGCCCCTTGCTCTCCAGCCCCAGGGCCTCGTAGCGGCGATGGGCATCGATAAGCTCCATCAGCCCCTCGGCCAACTCCCCCTGGTAGGAGTACATCTCCCCCCGCAGGTTGAGGATGTCGGCCCGCTGCCGTTCATCCCCCAGCCTGCGCGCCAGGGTCAGGGCGGCGGCGTAGTCCAGCCTCGCCTCGTCCATGTTGCCGAGCAACTGCTGATGATAACCGCGGCAGGCGAGCAGGCCGCTCTCGGCGACCCTGTCCTTGCGGCCCCTCACCTCTGCCAGCGCCCGATCGGCAAACTGCACCGCGCGCAGGAACTCCTCGTCCCGCTCGCTCGGCTGGGCCCAGCACTGCAACCGGGCGATGCGTCCCTGCACCTCGGGCGGATAGGCATCGACATGGGCAACCAGGGCGGCGACACGGTCGCGAAACACTTGCAAGGGCGGAGCATCATCCTCCAGCTGCTGCAGCTCCCGAGACAATCCGGGCTCGCTCAGCCGGGGGGACACCGCGAAGGCGGGTGTCACCCCCAGCCATAACAGCAGGCTAACGCCCATCAGGATCTTCATGCTGATTCAGTCTCCCCGTTCGATGGCCCGGACGCCGTGCCCATCGCCTCAATCATATCCCTGCTTGCCATGGGCGCACAGCCACGGCATTCATTGCCGTGTCAGCGCTCACTCCCGCTATCTCATTCTTTACAGAAGGAAAGTCTGCATCGACTATAAGCGAACTGACACAAGGGAAGGGATGATGAATGACCTACGAGGAGCTGCGGGAGGCTTACGACAGGTTGTTGCTGGAGAACGAGCGCCTCAAACGCATCGCGGATGACGCACGGGAGAAGCTGGATGCCGCCATGGACGGTACCGGCCTGTGCATCTGGCAGAACCATGTTCCCACCGGCAAGCTCATCATCTTCAACCGGCGCTGGGGATCCATGCTCGGCTATCAGCCCAAGGAGCTGTCGGCCCACTTCGACACCTGGCGTGAACACCTGCACCCGGAAGACAGGGAGCGGGTGCTGCAGGCCTTCTTCGACCATCTGGAGGGCAAGAGCCCCTTCTATCAGGTGATGCACCGGATGATCGCCAAGGATGGCAAGACCACCTGGGTGCTGGACAGGGGTCGGGTGGTGGAATGGGATGAGCAGGGCAACCCGCTGCGGGTGATGGGCACCCACATCGACATCACCCACGAGAAGGAGTACGAGCAGCAGCTGGCCCAGCTCGCCCACCGGGATCCCCTCACCGGCCTGCTCAATCGCACCGCCCTGCACCGCCAGTTTCCGGGGGAGTACAGGGCCATCTGCTTCATCGATCTCGATGACTTCAAGCAGGTGAACGACAACTTGGGCCACCGCGCCGGCGACGAGCTGCTGGTGGCCCTCAGCCAGCGGCTGCGCCACTGCTGTTGTGAGGAGGTCAGACTGGGTCGGCTCGGGGGGGATGAGTTCGTGCTCTTGCTGCCCTGGCCGAGCGAGGATCCCCGCACCAGCCACCTGGCCCGTCAATGCATCGATGCCATCGCCACTCCGTTCGAGCTGCCCAATGGGGAGGCGGCCGTGGGCCTGAGCATGGGGATAGCGGCCATCCGGCCTCAGGATGATTTCAGCACGGCGCTGGCCCGGGCCGATCAGGCCATGTACCGGGTCAAACGTAGCGGCAAACGGGGATTTCATATCGCCCAGCCGAGCGGCCAACCGCTGCTGGATCAGGATCAGGTCAGCGAACGGGGTCTCTATCACAGGACCGGTATCTGACACCGGAGCGGCGCCAGCCCGTCCCTAGCTGCGTTGCCAGCGCCTGAGCAGGCGGCCACGCAGACCGCAGTCCAGCAGCCAGCTGTTGTCGAACACCCGCAGGATCGCCGATTTGGCGTGCCTGGACATGGCGACGGCGTGGAAGCGGGTCTGCTGCGCTCGCCGCCGGTTCATCCGATCGAGCAGGGCATGGGGCAGGCTCTGGGCGATGAAGTCGGAGATCACCAGCACATCGGCCCTGGCAAAATCCGGTTGCTCGAGCTGTACCAGCGCCTGCTCGAGGCAGGGCACCAGATCGGTGCCGCCGTGGAAACTCATGGAGAGGAAGCGTTCCGCCTTGTCCAGCCCGGTGTCGGCGGTGATCTCGAGGGTCGCCACCTCGGTGGAAAATAACATGAGATAGCAGCCCCGTTTCTCGTCCATCGCCACCTTGAGCAGCGCGAGGAACAGTGCCTTGGCGCACTCCTCCGGATAGCCCCCCATGGAGCCCGAGGTATCGACGCAGACGATGAAGGGTCCCCGCGGCTGCACCTCCTGCCCGCCCTGCTCCGGGGAGCGCTGCATCAGGCGCTGGCGCGGCAAGGTGCCCCGCGACTGATAACTCAGCAGGCGCCGCTCCAGATAGCGGCGATAGAACTCCAGTTCCAGCTCCGGCAGGGCCAGCATCACGGCCTCGCTCGGCAAGAGACGCATCAGATCGCTGGCCGGGTGCACCCCCACCAGATCGTCAGGCACGTCGTCGGTCTGCACCTCTTCCAGCTCGTGCATGGGCACAGGGGGCAGCGTCCGGGCGTCGGTCCGCCGATCCCGCTCGCTGCGCCCCAGCAGGGCCGCGATCTCCCCCAGCAGGGGTTCGCGCTGCAACATGCGGGCATATTGTTGCACCAGCACCAGGCTGCGTTTGTGCCAGCTGCCCTGGGCCAGATCCCAGAGTCCCCCGGCGGAGATCTGGTGCGGATCCAGGGCATCGGCCAGGGTCCGGTTCGCCAGCAGCTGATCCTCTATCTCCTGGCGCTGCTTCTCCCGCTCCGCTTCGGCGATCTGCTGCTGCAACTGCAGCAGGCTGCCCACCAGGCTGGCCCGCCACTTCTCCACGAACAGCTGACGCAGCCCCTCGGTCGGCTGCACCATGATCTGGCGCACCAGGCTGCGGGCATCACCAGCAAAGGGGCTGTGCTGCTCCAGCGCCTCCAGCAGGGCCGGCAGCCGCCCCACCAGCTCGGGCAGGGGCAGCAATCTGTGGGCCTGATAGAGCAGGTACTCCTGCTCCAGCGCCACCGGCACCGGCTTGTGGCGCATCTCCTCGCCGAGCTGCTCGCTCCAGGTCTGGATGCGTTTTTTCAGCAGCTTGCCCTGCAGCGGGGAGCGTTTGAGGAATTCGGAGATCTTGGGGGTGGACGCCAGCAGCAGCGCCATCTCCCCCGCCAGCTCCCCCTCACCGATGAGGAGCCCCAGATCCATCATGCCGATCTCTAGCATGGGCACTCCCCACGCAAGGGACGCATGGCGACATCCTGCGGGTACGACAGGCGGCTCATCTCATGGGCCAGCATCAGTTCGGACAGCATCAGGCATCGAGCCTGGGCAGGCGATCCCGCCACTGCTTCAGCTCCTCGCCCAGCCGTTCCAGGTCACGGTTCAGCACGAAGAAGCTGTCCTCCACCTGGCGCAGCCAGTGCTCCCCGACAAACAGGTGGGGCTGGTGACGATCGAACAGGCTGCGCTGCCCCTTGAGGCTCTGCTGCACCCGGACAACCTGGCTCGCCAGCTCACCGAGCTCGGTCTGCCAGGGGGCCGTCACCACCTCGGGGATGGGGGTTCGCTCCACCAGCACCAGGGGCACGGGCTGGCGCTGGACATCCAGCACCTGCAGCCGCAACTGCTCGTCGAGCACCAGCTCGTAGTGTCCCTCCTTGAGGTTGCCAAGGGGCCAGCCCACCAGCGCCTCCCCGGTGGGGTGCCAGTGGGAGAGCAGGGTGCGATCGAAGGTGAGGGTCTCGGTCAGACGCTTGGGATCCCCGCCATCCAGAGGAGCCGGGGTGAGCAGGTGGAAGTGCACCTGCTTGCCGAACGGTTTGGCGTTGGCCAGCGGCAACTCGGTGCCGCGGGCGCGGCGGCCAAACCACTGCTTGCGCTTGACCGCCTTGCAGCCGAGGCGCTGGGCGACGGCCCCCTTGAGCTGTTTGAATCGCTCGCGCAGGGCCAGCAGCTCACGGGTCAGCACCAGTTGCTGGTAACCGTAGAGGCGGGAGAACTCGCCGATCATCTCCAGCAAGGCGGCGCGGGAAGCCTCATCGTGCCAGAGGCAATCCTTGAACAGCAGCAGATCCAGCGGCGCCACTTCGTCGCGGCCGTTGAAGAAGGCGCTCGCCTTGATGAGTCTGACCGCCTTCTTCCAGCGCCGATCCGACACATAGCAGCCGTGACCGAGCTGGCTGTCGAGCTGCTGGCGCAGCTGATAGATGAGCTCGAAACAGGCGTCGGGCAGGCGCACCTGCTCGATCTCCGCCTGCCAGGCCTCGTACTCCTCCCCCCGGATCTGCACCGAGGGCGTCAGGTTCTGGTGGGATTGGCCATCGCTCGCCAGCATGGCCTGGAAGTTGGATTTCTCCTGCACCCTGTCCATCCAGATCCGCACCAGCATGCGATCGTAGAGCGCCTCCAACCCGCTGTCCGGGGCGGGCAGCTCGTTCGATGCGGTCACCAGCAGACGCATGGGAATGGGATGCTGGCTGTCGCCGTTGCGGAACTGCCGCTCGTTGATGGCGGTGAGCAGGGTGTTGAGGATGGCCGGGCCCGCCTTCCAAATCTCGTCGAGAAACACCACCTCGGCTTCCGGCAGGTAGCCGTGAGTCAGCCTCAGGTACTTGCCATCCTCCTTGAGCGCCTGGATCGAGAGAGGGCCGAACACCTCCTCCGGCGTGCTGAAGCGGGTCATCAGGTATTCGAAGTGGCGGGCATCGTGAAAGGCGAGCTTGAGGCGCCGCGCGATCAGGCTCTTGGCGATGCCCGGGGGGCCCAGCAGGAAGACGCTCTCGCCACTCAAGGCCGCCAGCAGGCCGAGCCGCAGGGCGTCCTGGCGCTCATACAGCCCCTCCCCGAGGGCGGCCAGCAGCCGTGGCAGGCGCTCATGGATGGGGGTGGCACGAACAGTATTCTGGGCTAAAGGCGGCATAGGCACAGTTCCGAAGCTGGTATGGTCATAGTGTCCACGGGGTCCGGCCTCTGGCCCCGCCTCACTGTCATGGTCTGTTGAATCTGGTCATCCCGCGGTCGGGGTCGGGATCGCACGGCCCCGGCGGGACAATCCCGGCACGCAAGGGGGTGCAGCAAAACCTGCGAGAGTGTACTCTGCGCATCAGAATTTACCCCAATGCAGATCAAGAGTGAGCCTTCGCATGCAAGATCCCCTGCTGGACCCACTGCGTCAGCGCATCCTGGCCCGGATGGGCATCCCCCTCTGGCAACTGAGAGCCAGGGACCTGCCAGACCAACCGGCAGACGCTGGGGCAACCCGGCAGCCGCAGGTGACCCCGGCGGCAGCGGATGCGGCGACCCCACGCCAGCCGGTGGCGGTGCCGACCGGCAAGCTGTGGCTGCAGGCCGAGGCACTGCCCGCGCCCTCCTTGCTCGGGGATATCTGCCAGTGGCTCGGCATAGGCACGGACGAGGTCTCCTTGCTCGGCGAGCTGCCCGAGGGGGTGACGCCTCCTCTGCTCTGGCTGACGGCGCCGGATCCGCGCTGGCCCCATGCCCTCATCTGCCCGCTCAAGCCAGGCGCGGCGCACAAGCGCGCCCTGTGGCAGCAGTGCCGGCAGCGCCAGCCCGGTTGAACCGGCCAGCCGCCAAGATCCTTGAAGCCACGACCATGGCATGACCATGCCGTCCGTCGCAAGTCCGAATCCCGTCCGGAGTAACCATGTCTGACCTCTTGCCCAGCTTTCGTCCCCTGCTCGAATCCGATTTCGATGCCATCTATCCCATAGAGCGGGCCGCCCACCAGGAGCCCTGGAGTCAGGCCAACCTGCTCTCCTGCTTCGGGCCGCGCTATCTCAACGGCCTGATGCTGGTGGAGGGGCGTCCCGCCGGTTTCTATATCTCGGATCTGGTGGCGGGAGACAGCTCGCTGATGAACATCTGCGTGCACCCCGAGTTTCAGGGCAAGGGGCTGGGTCGGGCGCTGTTGAAAGAGTATCTGGGCCGCAGCAAGGCGAAGGGGGCCGAGGCCTGGTTTCTGGAGGTACGGGCGGGCAACCGCACCGCCATCGGCCTCTACGAGAGCGAGGGGTTTGCCGAGTATTGCCGCCGCGCCGACTACTACGGCACCGGCCAGGATCGGGAAGACGCCGTGCTGATGTCCCGCCTGTTCGACTTCGGCTGATCCCCCTCGGCTTGGGTCAGAAGGCCATCCACAACGGACAAGGGGGCCGTGCAGCCCCCTTGTCGTGTCTACCCTCATCCCGCTCCCCAGTCGCCCCTCAGGGCAGGGGGGCATTGTCGATGGCGGGATCCTCCAGGCTGAGGGTAACCCTCAGCACCGCCTCGAAGGCAGCCCCCGAGAGCGGCATGAAGAAGCCGCGCCCGTAGGTGACGCCAGGCATCCAGATCTGCTGGATATCCACCGCCACCTTGATGGGCCTAAGCGGCTCTCCCGGTCGCTGCACATAGATGCCGGGCGCGGTCGCCACCTGGGGGAAGCGCCGCAGTATGTGCTCGCTGCCATCCCCCGCATCCGGGTTGAGCCGTACCTTGGCCAGCCCCGCCAGGGCGGATTGCATCTCGGGGGCGCGCCACAGCTCGTTATTGAGCGCCTTGCAGCGTCGGCATTTGGCGCGCTCTATCACGTAGAGCAAGGGGTATCCTTCGCTCAGCGCCAGCCGCTGCGCCTGCTCATAACCCTCGGCCCCGCTCAGCCAGGGGTTGTCCTGCGCCCCTGATCCGCCAAGGACAAACCAGAGTGCACCGGCTCCCGCCAGCAGCAACAACATGCCCGTCAACAGACTCTTGACCCCGATCCCCATGGCGCTACTCCCTGAATGAATCCGACCCTTGTCCTTATCATGCCTGACTCTCCCCGAGTTGACGACTTTGTGATCCAGGACAAATGGCGCACACTTGTAAGCTGTAATGTTAGAGTTTAAACTCCAGCCCCGATTTTAGTGCCCCTGCGGGCGCACAACTGTTACTTGAGGATGATTTAGATGTCGCAGCTTCATCTGGTTAGAGTGATGCGTGAGCGTATTGCCCGCCTTGGCAACAAGGCCGCCCTGCGCGTCCAGCAGGATGGCCAATGGCGCGCCATCGGCTGGCGTACCCTGGGCCAGGCCATGGACTACTGCGCCCAGGCGCTGATCCGCGCCGGCCACCAGCCCACCGAGATGGTCGGCCTCTATGCCCGCAACATGCCGGAGTGGACTCAGGCCGATCTCGGCATCCTCGCCGCCCGTGGCGTCAGCGTGCCCATCTACCCCACCAGCACGCTCGAACAACTGCGCTACATCATAAAGGACGCCGGCATCAAGCTGCTGTTCGTGGGGGAGCAGCCCCAGTTCGATCAGGCGCTCCTGCTGCTCAAGAGTGGCGAGATCAACCAGATAGTCACCCTTGACGGCACCGTCGATCTGCGCGGCTGCGAGCAGGCTAGCCACTTCCAGACCTTCCTGGTCTCCGGCAACCATCAGCCCAGCGAGCAGGCGCTGAGGGAGCGCGAGCAGCACTACCGCATGGATGATCTGCTGACCCTGATCTACACCTCGGGCACCACGGGTGAACCCAAGGGGGTCATGCTCGACTTCAACAACATCGCCGCTTGTTTCGAGATGCACGACCGCCGCCTGGATCTTGGCGAGCAGGATGTCTCCCTCTGCATGCTGCCGCTCAGCCACGTGTTCGAGCGCGCCTGGAGCTACTACGTGCTCTATTGCGGCGCCGAGAACGTCTATATCCGCGATCCGCAGAAGGTGATGGAAGTGATTGGCGAGGTGCAGCCCACAGTGATGTGCGCCGTACCGCGCCTCTACGAGAAGGCCTACGCCATGATCCAGGCCAAAGTTGCCCAGGCACCGCGCCTGCGCCGCGCCCTGTTCGGCTGGGCCACCGGGGTCGGCAAGCGGATGGTCGCCACCCGCCAGGCCGGCAAGTCCGCCTCCCCCCTGCTTTACCTGCAGCTGGCCCTGGCCGAGCGGCTGGTGTTTCGCAAGCTGCGTGCGCGCTTCGGCGGCCGCACCCGCTTCCTGCCGGTGGCAGGCGCTCGCCTCGCGGACGACGTCAACCTCTTCTTCCAGGCCATGGGGCTCAACCTCAAGTACGGCTACGGCATGACAGAGACCACGGCCACCGTCTGCTGCTACGAAGACAGCCAGTTCAAGCTGGGTTCCATCGGCACCGTCATGGACGGTATCGAGGTCAAACTCGGCGAGAACAACGAGCTGCTGGTGCGCTCACCGACAGTGATGCGCGGCTACTACAACAAGCCGGACGCCACCGCCGAGGTGATGACGACCGATGGCTTCCTGCGTACCGGCGATGCCGGCGAGCTCGACGACCAGGGCAACATCTACTTCACCGAGCGCCTCAAGGAGCTGATGAAGACCTCCAACGGCAAGTACGTGGCCCCGCAACTGGTAGAGGGGACCCTCGGCAAGGATCGCTTCATCGAGCAGATCGCCATCGTCGCCGATGCCCGCCACTTCGTCTCGGCGCTGATCGTCCCCTGCTTCGAGTCCCTGGAGGAGTATGCCCGCTCCATCAACCTGCAGTACCAGTGCAAGACCGAGCTGCTGCGCCACTCCAAGGTGGTGGAGTTCTTCGAGGCACGGATTGCTGACTTGCAAAAAGAGCTGGCCAAGTTTGAGCAGGTGAAGAAGTTCACCCTGCTGCCGAGCGCCTTCTCCATGGAGCTCGGGGAGATCACCCCCACCATGAAGCTGCGCCGCAAGATCATCGAATCCAAGTACCAGAGCGAGATCGAGGCCATGTACAGCCATGTCTGAGTCCAGCCACGGCTGATCCCTCATCTGGCATGAAAAAGCCGCTCATGGAGCGGCTTTTTGCTGTCTACCTGCCACTCAGGGCAGCTTGACCAGGGGTTGCTCGCGCAGCTCGGTGGGACGGCCGGCCTGGATCTTGTCCACCTGGGCCAGGGCCTGCTTCACCTCCTCCCCATTGCGCAGCAGGCGATAGGTCAGGTCGAAGGTCTTGGTCTCCCCCGGCTGGATCTTGGGTACCAGCCCCAGCGGGCGCTGGTACTTGGTGCTGTAGGCATAGCTGGTACCGGGCTCTATGCCGGTCACATAGCCCTGGGCCCGGGTGTCTGTGTTCTTCCAGAGCGTCAGCACAGGTAACTGTTTGGTGTTGTAACCCACCGCCACCCCGGCGCTGCCCGCCCGGTTGTTCAGCACCGCCAGGGTGTTGCCCTCGGCATCGCTGTAGGGCACCAGGTTGAACACCATCTCGTCGAAGCCCTTGGTGGGCCCCAGATAGGTTTGCCAGCCCTTGAGTCCCGCCTTGGCGTAGTCGTTGAACGGAGAGATCTGCTTCACCGGCGTGCTGACATGTGCCCCCTCCTCCAGGATCGGCGCCCCGAAGTTGCCGTGATAGATGATCTGGTACTCGTTCTCGTAGTCCGCGTGGTTGGTCAGCTTGTCCTGCAGGGCAAATTCCGCCTGACCGGGTACCACGCTCAGCTGGGTCCAGGTGACCAGCTCGCTCATCTTGAAGGTGCGCTCGTCCACCCGGCCCCGCACGTGGATGGCGTAGGGCGGCTCCTCGTCCACTGTCACGCTGACCACGGACGCCGGTATGTTCTGCACCCGGCCGTGCAGGCTCTTGAGGCGGCCGTCGTCATCCACCCCGGGGTGACCGGTCCACTCGTAGCCGCAGCGCACCAACATCTCGTTGAAGCCATCGAGCCAGCCCAGACCGGCGCGACTCTCCAGATCGATGAAGGCCGGGTTGACCACCTCCTTGACCGGGGAATCCCAACCCAGGCGCAGATCGGCCCCCTTGACCTCCTTGATCCCCATGCCACGGGTCGGCACCAGGGTGATCTTCATCACCCCGTTGTCGACGATGAGCAGATCCACCCCCTCCTGACGCCCGCCGTGCAGGCGTTTCTTCTCGATGGAGAAGGGTACCGGGCTCTTGATCCCCAGCTTGTCGCTGGTGATCTTCCAGTCCCCCACATCCAGTCCCTGCTGGGCGTCGGTCAGCAAGAATTCGGCGGCCTGGCCAGAACTCGCGCCCAGGGCGAGCAGCACGGCAATGGAGAGTTTCTTCAACATGGCTTTATCCTCGTGTCTCTTGTTTTTGGTGATAGCTGAATCGTTTCAGTGATCGAAACCTAGGCGTCCGACGCGTCGGACTCAAGGGACAAAAGGAGGAAATGTGAGCCGTTTGACAATAAAAGCGTCAATCGGCTTGCTGAAGTGAAGGCTGACTCACAGTCAGGATCGGGGAGGATGACGGCAAGAGGAGGGGAGACGCCGCAGCGCCTCCACGGATTCTGTCTCTCTCTTCCCTACTCCAGCGCCCACGCCACGGCGGCGTCGGCATGAATGGCGGTAGTGTCGTAGAGCGGCACGGCGGCCTGGCACTCCCCCACCAGCAGGGCGATTTCGGTGCAGCCCAGGATCACGGCCTGAGCCCCGGCCTGGGCCAGCTCGGCGATGATGGCCAGGTATTCGGCCCGCGACGGCTCATGGATCTGCCCCAGACAGAGCTCGTCATAGATGATGCGATGCACCCGCTCCCGCGCAGCCTCCTGCGGCACCAGCACCTCCAGCCCGAACAGCTCTTGCAGCCGCCCCTTGTAGAAATCCTGCTCCATGGTGAAGCGGGTACCGAGCAAGCCGACCCGGGTCACCCCGTCGGCCTGCAGACGGCGGGCGGTGGCGTCGGCGATGTGCAGCAGCGGGATCTCGATGGCGGCGGCGATCTCGGGGGCCACCTTGTGCATGGTGTTGGTGCCTATCAGCAGGAAATCGGCGCCACCGGCCTGGAGTGCGCGGGCCTCGGCCGCCAGCAGACGGGCGGTGGCGGGCCAGTCACCGGCATGTTGCAGCCGCTCTATCTCGGCAAAATCGACGCTATTGAGCAACACCCGCGCCGAATGCAGGCCGCCGAGCCGCGCCCGCACGCCTCGGTTGAGCGCCTGGTAGTAGCTGACGGTGGACTCCCAGCTCATGCCACCCAGCAGACCGATACATTTCATAAAACCTCCTTGCCACCATGCTGGCACTGGACGGCGCGAGCGTCATGCCGCGCCGCCGGGGAAACAAAAAAGGCCCCGAAGGGCCAACAAGACAGCCGGTAAAGGCTCAGGCTCAGGCCAAGGCCTAAATCCAGATCATCAGCACGCAGGCCGCCGTGGCGATCCCCATGCCGAGGTTAAAGCGACGCCAGCCTTTGGCGGTGCGGATGAGGCGGCGCACCTGGGCACCAAACAGCACCCAGAAGGCCCCGGTATAGAGGCCGGTCACGAAGAAGATGCCGAGCACCCAGCCGGCGGACGGCCAGTAAGCCTCCCCCGCCAGGGTAAAGCCGCTGATGGCGGAGAGCGCCATCATCCAGGCCTTGGGGTTGAGCAACTGCAACATGGCCCCCTGATGGGCCGGGATAAGCGGCCTACTGCCATCCGCCGGGCCGCTGGCGGTGGCCACCTTCCAGGCCAGCCAGAGCAGGTAGGCCGAGCCCACCAGCTTGAGGCCGTCGTGCAGCAGCGGCACCTTCTCGAACACCACCCCCAGCCCCAGGGCCGTGGCCAGGATCATCAGGTTGATGCCTCCTACCACACCCACCAGCAGGGGGATGGAGCGGCGAAACCCCTGAGCGGCCCCGGCGCTGGTGAGCAGCATGTTGTTGGGGCCAGGGGTGCCACAGGTGATCAGGGCAAAGCCCGCCAGGGGAAACAACCAGTTCAGATCCATCTCAACCTCATTCAGATACGGCAAGCCTCCTAATATGCAGAGCCAGCGCCCTGACGACAAGGTCAGCAATGCATTTTCTTTGCATGAATAATCAGGCTGTCATTAATACCAGAGCATCACCACGCACAGGGCGGTGAGCGCGCCCAGGCTGCCATTGAGACGGCGCCAGCCTCTGTCCGAGTTGATCCAGCGGCTGAGCTGATGACCGAACAGCACCCAGGCGAAGCAGACCGGCAGCCCCGCCATGGGGAAAACGGACATGATGCCCCACATACTCGCCCAGTAGTCGCTCCCCGGCAGGCTGAACAGACTGATGGCGGAGATCCCCATCATCCAGGCCTTGGGGTTGAGGAACTGAAAGCCCAGGCCTTCCAGCAGGGTCAGCGGGCGGGCGCGCCTCGCCGGATCGCCGGGGGCACCGGCCACGGCGATGCGCCAGGCCAGCCACAGCAGATAAAGACTGCCCAGCACCTGCAGGCTCAGCTTGAGCAGGGGCCAGCGCTCGAACAGCGGATAGAAACCGAGCGCCAGCACCAGTTGCAGCACCGGCTGGCCCACCACCACACCTATCAGGTGCGGCAGGGTGCGGCGCACCCCGAAGTTGGCACCGGATGCCGTCAACATCAGATTGTTGGGCCCCGGGGTGCCGCAGGTGAGCAGGGCGAAGCCAAACAGGGTGGCATACCATTCAATGGTCATGAGGTGACTCCTTTCTTGCCACATTGTATCGGTACAATGTGAGCTATCGGGTTGTTAACAGGCTGATTATCACGCTATATTGGGGACAATATTGGATCAATGGATTTATTGTCACCATGACAATCTGGACACCCGACCTCACCCCCTTCGAGGGCCCCCTCTACCTGAAACTGGTCAAGGCCATCGAGCAGGCCATTGCCGATGGCGCCCTGCCTCCCCAGACCCGGCTGCCCACCCACAGGGCGCTGGCGGACCGGCTGGGAGTGACTGTGGGCACCATCACCCGCGCCTACACCGAAGCCGAGCGGCGGGGTCTGCTGGCGGCCAGGGTGGGTCATGGCACCTGGGTCAGGGCCGCGGCGGATCCCGCCAACGAATGGGTGATCCGCAACGAGGACAACCAGCGCATCGAGCTGTGGCAGAACTTGCCGGTGCAGCTGGACAGGGCCGCCATCATCAAACCCATGCTGACCGAGCTGGCGGACGGGGATCTCAACGGGTTGCTGGGCTATGACAAGGAGGCCGGGCGTGCCCCGCAGCGCCAGCTGTTCGTCGACTGGCTCGCCGAGCAGGGCATCCGGGGGAGCGAGGACAGGCTGCTGTTCAGCCATGGCGCCCAGCACGGCATCATGCTGGCCCTGCTGGCCACCGGCTGCGTGGGGGAGACTATCTTCTGTGAGGGGCTCAGCTACCCCGGCATGCTGGGCAATGCGCGCCAGCTGAAGAATCAGGTGATGGGGCTGGCGATGGACGAGGAGGGGCTGATCCCCGCCGCCCTGGAGGCCGCCTGTCGCCAGCGGCGGGCCAAGCTGCTCTACCTGACCCCCACCCTGCAAAACCCCACCACGGCCACCATGAGCCTGGCGCGGCGAGAGGAGATAGTCGCCATCGCACGCCGCCATGATCTGCTGATCGTCGAGGATGACGTCAACGGCCTGCTGCCCGAGGTCTCGCTCCCGCCTCTGGTCAATCTGGCGCCGGAGCGGGTCATCTACCTCGGCAGCCTGGCCAAGATCGCCTGCGGCGGCCTGCGGGTCGGCTTCGTGCTGGCTCCCCCCGCCCTTCGCAACGGCTTCGCCCAGGCGATGCGGCTGTCGAGCTGGATGGTGAGCCCTCTGCTCATCGAGCTGGCCTGCAAGCTGGTGAGCCAGCACCAGATCATGCCGCTCATCGAGCAGCAGAGACGGGTCCTGGCGCGTCGGGGAGAGCTGCTGCGCCACCTGCTGCCGGGGGCTCGCTGGCAGCCGGGCTCCATGCACGCCTGGCTGCCGCTGCCCGAGCCCTGGCGCAGTCAGGAGTTCGCCGAGGCGGCCAACGCCCTTGACGTCGGGGTCGCGAGCGGAGAACACTTTGCCGCCGGCCAGTTTGCCGCCCCGCAAGGGGTGCGCCTGAGCCTGAGCCAGCCCGCCACCGACGCCCGGGTCGCCGAGGGGCTGGAGCGCCTCGCCGGGCTGCTGCGCGCGGCGCCGCCCACCAATCCCCTGCTATAGTCAGTGGCCCTGATCCCGAAGGAGTGACCATGCTGCCCGTCCGCCCCGCCCTGCTGCTCATGACCCTGTTGCTGGGGGGCTGCGCCTCGCCCAGCCATCAGCAGCTGGGTGCGGCGCTGAGCGGGCTGGAGGGGGAGTTGCAGCGGCTGGAGGAGGAGCTCGCCGCCATGAACGGGCTCCACTATCAGAGGGCCATCGACGCCCCCCTGACCCTGCGCCGCTACCTGAGTGTTCCCTCCCCCACGGCGGAGGGCCTGGTGCCCGCCCAGAGCCAGCTGCAGGACGGCCCCCTGCTGCGCTATGACTACCGCCTGCCGGCGTCCATGACCCGGCTGCCCACGGACAACCCCTGCCTGCGCTACGAGTTCGAGCTGCGCCACCTCGGTCGTCTCGGCCAACTCGAGCTCGCCTGGCAGGGGCACGGGCAGCAGGGCAATCGGCTCATCCGTCAGCGCGACTGTCCCTTCTCGGCCAAGGGACCCGGTTTGCAGTAGGGTCCCGCCCTCATCCCGGCCTGCGGCAAGGCCTGACCGGATGAAGACCCCCGCCCTATGGCGGCTTATCTTCCACGCGCCCTGTCACTGACCCAAGTGGGGTATTGACCCCGTCGCCTCTCTCGGACGACAGTGGGGCCATCTTTGAATCCGGTTTTCACACGCCTGGCCACATCCCAGTCAGCGAAGGAGCGTCAAGAATGCAGATCCTCCTGATCGAAGACGATGCCATGATCAGCTCGGCCCTCTCCCAGGGGCTCGGCGAGCTGGGGGTGAACGCATCCCAACTGCGCCATTGCAAGGAGCTCGCGACCCTGCCCGCCCTCCTCGGCCAGCACGCCTTTGATGCCATCATCTGCCGCCAGTATCAGCATCAGGCCCATGACGGGATCCGTCTGCTCCATGAGGCGCACTATCTGGGCCTGCTCGCGCCGGGCTGCGTGCTGTGGTTGCTGGGCGAGGAGGATGACGCCGGTCAATTCCCCCCTTCCGACCTCTATTTCCCGTTGCGCCTGCCCGTCCCCTTCACCACGGAGCAACTGACCAACAGCCTGCGTGAATTGCTGATGCTGATCGAGCTGACGCGGCCTCTGGCCACGCCCATGGCCCTCAGGGAGTGGCGCAACGCCTGTGCCCGATGCGAGGATCTGCTCTATCAGCACTCGCGGCACAAGGGGCTGGGGCCGCAGATAGACAGGGTCAAGGGATACATGCTGTTGCAGGAGCAGGATCACTTCCAGGCCACCCAGCACTACGCCATGTGCACCACGGAACACGACGCCTGGTGGCCACGCAAGGGGTTGATCCTCGCCCTGCTTGGATTGAACAGGCTGGAAAGTGCCCGCAAGGATCTGGCTCGCAATCAGACACGACTTCCTGCCGCCATTCATCAGGAGCTATCCCTCGCCTGCCTGCTACACGAGGCACAATGGGAACCGGCCTGGGCCGCGCTCGGGCAGTTGCTGCACAAGTACCCCTGGCAACCGGAGTGGCGCCAGGTCGGTATCCTGCTGGCACTGCTGCTCAAAGAGGAGGGGAAGGCGCTGGAGCAGGCCAGAAGCCTCACTCTGCGTTTCTTTTCCGAGCACAGATTCCGGATATCTATCGAGCATGTCATCCTGAGCGCCAGTCTGGCGGTGCTCTGGCACAACCCGACAGCGGCCAGGATAGCCACGCTGCGCCAGGAGTGTGACAGCCTCGGCCAGACGACGACCCTGCGTGACCACGAGGCCGCACTGCTGCAAGCCCTGATGCTGGGCCTGGATTATCGCTTCGATGAGGCCCTGGTGCTGCTGGCCAGACATCCGCCAGAGGCGGCGCGGGACCATCACCTCAACCAGTTGCTCGGCTTTGCCGTCAGCCAGTTCTGCGGCCTGCCCCAGCACGCCCGGCGTTATCTGGCACAGCTCAGCCAGCATCAGGCCAGGGTGGCGCCCTCCCCACTGCTCCAGCGGCTGTTCAGGCTGGTGATCACCGAACTCGGGCAGCAGTTGGAGCAACGCGAACAGCGCCTGGCCTCTCTGCGCCTGGGGCGGCAAGAGGCCATCTCTGCCGGGCAGCATCAGGTGGCCATCCAATATGGCTTGACCCTGCTGGAGGAGTTTCCCGCTCTGCCGGGGGATGCCTGGCAACTGCTGACGCTGTTGCAACTGTGCTGGCCGAGCGGCATGCCGGCTCCCGGGGTCGCCCAACTGGTTGACCGGCTTGAGCGGCGCCTCAACCACAGCGCCGCGTTCCTGGGGCAGCATGCCGACGCCTATCAGGAGACGCTGCGGCAGATCCGATCTCACCTGGCCCCCAAACTTCCTCCTCTCACACCTCACTAAGGTCGGGAGCCCAAGCGCCTTCACGGAACAACGGCTAGAGCAGACCCCGCACCAGAATACCGGCGATCAAGAGCGGCGCCACCAGTCGCCAGCACCAGAGCAGGCACAGGCGCAGGGCCGGCGACAACCCGGCAGGCAGTATGGTATCCCCCAGCCGCCAGCCCAGCAGCAGGGTCAACACCAGACCGAACAGCGGCATCATCAGGTTGGAGGTGAGGTAGTCCAGCAAGTCGAAAATGGTCTTGCCAAACAGGGTGTAGTCGGCCCAGGGACCGAACGACAGGCTCACCGGAATGCCGGAGGCCATGATCAGCAGGGTCAGCACCCGGCAGGCACCACGGCGCGACCAGCCCCACTCCTCGCAGGTGAAGCGCACCAGGTGCTCCAGCATGGAGATGGAGGAGGAGAGCGCCGCCACCAGCAGCAGCAGGAAGAAGACTACCCCCAGCCCCTGACCGAACGGCAGGTGGCTGAACACGGCGGGCATGGTCATGAAGGTGAGACCCGGGCCGGCTGTGGGGTCAATGCCGGTAGAGGCCAGCGCCGGGAAGATCATCAGCCCCGCCAGCACAGAGATAAGGCTCGCCAGGGTCACTACCCAGACCCCGGAGCGCAGCACCCCTTCGCTATTGGGCAGATAGGCGCCATAGGTGGTGTGTACCCCGAGGCCGATGGAGAGGGAGAAGAAGGCCAGCCCCAGGGCATCCAGCACGCTCTGGCCGGTCAGCATGGAGAAGTCCGGCAGCAGCAGTTGGCGCACCCCGGCCATGGCCCCCGGCATGGAGAGACCCACCCCCACCAGCAGCAGCATCATGATGAAGAGCGCTGGCATCATCCAGCGTAGCGCCCGCTCCACTCCCTTCTGGATGCCTCCCTGCACGAACCACCAGGTGAGCCCGGCGAAGACCAGATGAGTCAGCACAGGCCACCAGGGATGGCTGACGTAGCCGTTGAACAGGGCGGTCAGCGCCGAGCCCTCGCTCAGGTTGAGCTTGCCCGCCACAGCCAGCGCCGCATAGCCCACGGTCCAGCCCCCTACCACGCTGTAGAAGCTGTAGATGAAGAAGCCGCAGAGGATCCCCATATAGCCCATCCAGCGCCAGTTCGGCCCCACCAGCCGATGGAAGGCGCCGAGCACCCCGCGCTGGCTGCGGCTGCCGAGCAGGGTCTCACCCACCAGCACCGCGACCCCCAGGGTGAAACTGAACAGCAGAAACACCAGCAGGAAGGCGCCGCCACCATTGGTGGCGGTCACATAGGGAAACTTCCAGATGGCGCCAAGGCCAATGGCCGTGCCGGCCGCCGCCAGCACATGACCGAGACGGGAAGACCACTGAACCTGGCTCATACAACCTCCGGGGAAGACAACATCGAATCGATACTCCATGGGTAAGTGCAACCTGGGTCGCAACAACTGGGCTGCAACAAAAAGGCCGCCCGGGGGCGACCTTTGCAATGAACATTCAGACTGAGTGCGCGTGCAGGGTCACCTCTCTTGCGAGCTGAAAAATCGACCAACAAGGGCGATGAGGGGTGACATTCTGTGAGTAACCTGGACGCGAAAAAGGAGCCACAGCCTAAACCACGGCAAGAGAAGTTGACAGCCAATAGTCCATTACCGTCCGTAAAACAGAATATTTCTCAATTTAATAGCCACATTGTGAATCAAAATTTTGATAAATATCCATTTCATGGATTTTTCGAGACAGTCAATCCTACCGGCGAGGTTCCTTTATCTGCCCGGGCAACGGGCAGGCCCGAGGGCCCGCCCGAACGGCAGAAGATTACAGCAGACCCCGCACCAGGATGCCGCCGATGAGCAGGGGGGCCAGCCAGCGCCAGCAGCACATCAGCAGGGCGCACCAGTATGGATCCAGCCCCTGGGGCAAGGCCCTCAGGCCCAACCGCCAGCCCAGCAGCAGGGTGAGTGCCAGCCCGAACAGGGGCATCAGCAGGTTGGAGGTGATGAAGTCCAGCAGCTCGAAGATGTTCTTGCCAAACAGGGTCAGATCCGCCCAGGGGCCGAACGACAGGCTGACCGGGATGCCCCCCGCCATCACCAGGGCTGTGATCAGGCTGCAGGCCGCCCGCCGCGACCAGCCCAGGCTCTCGCAGACGAAGCACTGCAGGTGCTCCAGCAGGGAGATGGCCGAGGAGAGCGCCGCCACCACCAGCAGGGCGAAGAAGACCACCGCCAGCCCCTGGCCGAAGGGCAGTTGCTGGAACACCGCCGGCATGGTCATGAAGGTGAGGCCGGGCCCTGAGGCGGGATCGATACCGGTCGCCGCCAGCACGGGGAAGATCATCAAGCCCGCCAGCACGGCGATCAGGCTCGCCAGCAACACCACCCAGAGGCTGGAGCGGCCCACCCCTTCGCTGGAGGGCAGGTAGGCGCCATAGGTGGTGTGGATGCCGAGGCCAATGGAGAGGGAGAAGAAGGCCAGCCCCATGGCGTCGAGCACCCCGGACATGCCGAGCTTGCTGAAGTCAGGCATCAGGAAGTGGCGCACCCCGGCCATGGCATTGGGCAGGGTGAGGCCGAAGGCCACCAGCAGCAGGATCATGATGAAGAGGGCCGGCATCATCCAGCGCAGGGTGCGCTCCACCCCCTTCTGCACCCCGCCCAGCACGAACCACCAGGAGAGGGCGGCGAACAGCAGGTGGGTCAGCACCGGCCAGAGCGGATCACCGACGTAGTCGTTGAAGCGGGCGGTCAGCGCCGCGCCGTCCCCCTGCTGCAGCTCCCCCGCCAGCGCCATGCCGGTGTAACCCAGGGTCCAACCTCCCACCACGCTGTAGAAGCTGAAGATGAGCAGGCTGCACAGCAAACCCATGGCGCCGACCCAGCGCCAGCGCTTGCCCATCAATTCGCCGAAGGCCCCCACCACCCCGCGCCGGGTCAGGCTGCCGAGCAACGTCTCCCCCATCAGCACCGCCCCCCCCCAGGGTGAAGCTGAACAGCAGGAACACCAGCAGGAAGGCACCGCCACCGTTGGCGGCGGTCACATAGGGGAACTTCCAGATGGCGCCGAGACCGACCGCCGAACCTGCGGCGGCCAGGATGTAACCGAGCCGGGATGACCATTGGGACTGCTTCATGGGAACTCCAATCGAGGGGCCCGCCAGCGGGGCCCGGAATGGCGCTCAGAGTACGCCCGGGGGCGCGCAATCACTCGGCGTATATCCGTTATAAAACTCAGTTTTTAGCATCATCAACCAATAAAATCCGGATAACCAACCAACTGTGCCGCAAAATAAGAAACCGGAGCGAGTTTGCTCCGGTTTACTGTCTGATCGCCTCTGGCGGGATTAGATGACCCCCAGCTCCCGCAGCCGCTCCATCAGGTAGCTGTGGGCGGTGTGGCGCTCGGAGAGCACCACGTCCGGGCGCGGGTGCAGGAACAGCGGCAAGGAGATGCGGGACTTAGCGGCACTGCCGCCGGTCGGGTTGATGACCCTGTGGGTGGTGGAGGGGTAATAGCCACGGGAGGCCTCCTGCAGCATGTCACCTATGTTGATGATCAGGGTGCCAAAGTCGCAGGGCACGTCCATCCACTCCCCGTCGGAACCCTTCACTTGCAGGCCGGGCTCGCTCGCGGCGGGCAAAATGGTCAGCAGATTGATGTCTTCATGGGCCGCGGCGCGGATGGCCCCCGGCTCCTCGGTGCCGTCGAACGGCGGATAGTGCAGCACCCGCAGCAGGGTCTTCTGGCTCTCTTCGATCATGGAGGAGAGCGGGCAGCTGTAGTGGGCGGCGATGTCCGCCGGGGTGTATTGCTCCACCCAGGAGAGCAGCTCGGCGGCGAGATCGTTGGCGAGGCGGTAGTACTCCATCGCCTGCGCCCTCAGCTCTTCCGGCATCTGGCCCCAGGGGTAGAGGTGGAAGTACTCCTTGATGTCCTTCTGGCTGTTGCCCTTGGCCACCTCGGACACCGAGGGCGGGAAGTAGCCGTCCTGGGTCTCGCGGTTGAACAGGAACGCCTGCTTCTGCTCGCTCATGAAGAAGCGATACCAGTTGTCATAGATGGACTGCACCAGCTCCTTCGGGATGGGGTGGTGGGTCAGCACCCCGAAGCCGGTGGTGCGCAGGGATTCGGTGAAGCGCTCGGCCGCGTCGGGGGAGCGATAATCGACGGTCAGGACTTTCATTGTTTTTGTTACGTGCCAGTTAAAAGTAGGCGCAGTTTACCCTGCCTCCCCCGGCAAGAAAAGGTCGCCGGAGGCCCGTTCGCAACGGCTTGAAAGTACTGATAAAAACATCATGAAATCAGCCTGGTACCGGGTGCTTGTCCCAGGCGGGCTTCCTCTTCTAGAATGCCCCACCATCCTTGCTGTCGGAGCCCCTTCATGTCCCCCAAGATCCTGCTGTTGACCCTCCCCCTGCTGCTCGCCGGGTGCAGCTCCCTGTCGGAGGAGGAGTGCCGCGCCATGAGCTGGTACAACCAGGGTTATCAGGACGGGGAGCAGGGCAAGACCCGGACCGCCACCCGTGACTACAAGCAGACCTGCGGGGAATACGGCCTCAGGGTGGACGAAGACGAGTGGCAGCGCGGCTACGCCAAGGGGCTCGAGCTCTACTGCATCCCGGAGCTCGCCTACAGCAAGGGGCGGGAGGGGAACGAATACCTGGGAGTCTGCCCCAACGACACGACCTTCCTCACCCAGTTCGAACGCGGTCGCAAAGAGTATCTGCTTGAGCAGCGCCTCGGCGAGCTGCAACAGGAGCTGGAGCGCACCGAGCGGACCATCTATCAGCTGGATCAGCAGATCCGGGGCGAGAGCGACAGCAAGCAGCGGGACTACTACCGGGCCCAGCGCGAGCGCGCCATCCGCCACTACGAGGGGGTACGCCGTGACTACAACCGGATCCGCTTCCCGGATCGGGTGATCCAGTTCTCCTTCGGGAGCTGACCAACAAGGGGCCGCGCTGGCCCCTTTCTGTTGCCCCTCAGGAGGGCAGGACCCAGCGCTGCAGCGCCAGCGCTATGCCGTCTTCGTTGTGATCCGCGGTGACCCTGTCCGCATGGGCATGGATCTGGGGCGCCGCGTTGCCCATGGCCACCGCCAGCCCTACCTGCTCGAACATGCTGATGTCGTTGTTGTTGTCCCCAAAGGCCACCACGTTTTCCATCGCTATGCCCTCCCTCGCGGCCCACTGGGCCAGCCGGTTGCCCTTGCTGCAGCCAGGCTGCACCAGCTCCACCGCATAGGGCGCCGCCCAATCCTGGGTGAAGGGCAGGTGCTGCACCACCTCCCCCACGAAGCGGTGCAGCAGGCCCGGATCCTGATTGAACAGCTCCAGCTTCCAGATGGGCTTTTGCAGCCAGCTGTCGATATCCTCCGCCGGCAGCAATGAGACCTTGAGGTGATCCGGCTGGTTCGCCGACCAGCGCCGCATCCGCCCCACATGCTCCTCGCAGCCGAGATAGCCTATGCCTTCGTCGAGGTGGAACAGGGCGCCCATCTGCTGCGCCTGCACCTCGGCCAGCAGGGCGGTGAGCGGCGCCACCGCCAGGGGATCCCCGGCCAGGATCCTGCCTTGCGCCGGATCATAGAGGTAGGCGCCGTTGCTGCAGATGAGGGGGGTGTCGAGGGCCAGCTCGTGATGGAAGGGCCGAGCCGTCATGAAGTGGCGGCCCGTCACCAGCAGCACCTTGATACCGTGGGCGCGGGCCTGGGCCAGGGCGGCCCGGGTCGCAGACGAGATCTTGTGATCCCGGGTCAGCAGGGTACCGTCCATATCCAGTGCAATGGCTTGATAATGATTCATATCACCTCCAGGAATGTTGAGCCGTGCAAGGTGCCATACCATTTCAATCCCGGCGCAATGGCCTGAAACTCGCTCATATCACCTCTCAGGACTGGGCATCGCGGGGCGCATATGAAGGCCTGTGCTGGTCAGGTTCGCCGGGCGACGGGGTAAAGGGGGCAAAGAGCCATACCGTCCCAAACTCGGCGCCGGGATGCAAGCCCCGGCTGTCACCCCGGCGCCGATCTGTGATCCAGCCGCCTCAGCCCGGCTCGGCGCAGGCGGCCACGGCGCTTCGTCTGTCCGCCCGTCTGCGCAACCCGTAGAAACCGAGGGCGCAGATCACGCCGCAGAGCGCCGCCAGATAGAAGGGCCACTCGGTGCCTGCCAGCAGCGCCAGGCTGCCGAGCACCACCGCCAGGATCTCGCTGCCCACCGCCAGGCCGCGGTAGACCCCCATCGCCTGCCCCTGCTGGCTGGCATGGCTGCGATTGGAGATGGCCACCGAGGTGGCGAGCTCCCCCAGGCTCATGCCGATGCCGGCCGGAATGAAGGTGAGCGCCAGCCCCCACCACTGGGTCGGCAGAATGAACATCAGCATGCCCGCCGCCATCACCAGATGTCCGACTATGCCAAGGGAGCTGCCACGCCAGTGTCGGGCAAGTTGCGCCCCGAGCCAGGACCCCAGCATCATGGGTACGCTCACCAGCACGGCGGCCTGGGCCAGTTGCACCGGATCCCAGGCCAGCCGCTCCACCAACCAGACGTTGAAGTAGGTGAAGTAGAGCTGCACGGCCCCGTAGCTGAGCAGAGTCAGCACGAAGTACGGCAGCAGGCGAGGTTGCAACAACAGTTGCCGGGTCGAGAGGGAGGCCAGCTCTTGCTCGGCCGGTACCGGCGGCCGGTTGGGCAACAGCCAGAGCACCAGCAGCAGGTTGCCCACCGTCATGGCCACCGCCAGCCAGGCCGCCAGGCTGTAATCCCCCGACACCACGGCGGCATAGCCCCCAATCATGGGGCCCAGTACCCAGCCCAGGTTCATGCCGATGTTGATGCGAGCGAAGTTGCGTGCCTTGGTTCTGGTGGTGCTCATATCCGCCGCCATCGCCTGCACGATGGCAATGTCGCCGTTGAAGAAGCCCTCCACCACCCGGCTCAGCAGCAAGAGCGGCAGGGAGCGCCAGGCAATCCCCAGGGCCATCAGCACATAACCCGCCAACACCCCGATCAGGCAGAGGGTCAGCACCGGCTTGCGGCCATGGCGATCCGACAACTTGCCCAGCCAGGGGGCCCCCAGCAATTGAAACAGCGGATAGAGTCCCATGATGACCCCGAGCCACACCTTGCGGCTCCAGTCAGACGCCTCGGGCGTCAACATGCCCTGGGCCGGATCCAGCATCAGTGGCGCCAGCACCGGCGAGGGCAGACTGAAACCCGCCACCGCCAGGGTCACCGTCATCACCAATACCCAGAGGGTCGCCTGTCCCTTGATCCCTTCCATCTTCGCCTCATTAAATAAATTTATTGATTTATTTATACTGCAAAGGGAACGACATTAAGTAAAGTGAATCATTGATTTAAATGAGGCCGCTGCCCATAATGACCACACGCATACCAGAATCGCGCGAACCGCTTCCGCTCAATATGCCGCACCTGTCGACAACGAGATCCCCCATGAACGCCAGTACCGACAAGATCCTCTACCTGCTTAAGACTCACGGCCCCCAGAGTGCCGCCGCGCTGGGGGAGCAGCTGCAGATGACCTCCATGGGCGCCCGCCAGCATCTGACGGCGCTGGAGGCCGACGGCTGGGTAGGATTTAGCGACGAGGCGCGGGGCCGCGGTCGCCCGGTACGGCTCTGGCACCTCACCGAGCAGGCCTGGCAGCGCTTCCCCGATAGCCACAGCGAGCTGACCCTGCAGCTTATCGACAACATCCAGCAGCTGTTTGGCGAGGTGGGCATGGAGCGGCTGATCGCCCAGCGGGAGCAGCAACAGCTGGCCCGTTATCAGGCCGAGCTGACCCAGCCGGCGCTAGCCGACAGGCTGGCTGCACTGACGGCGCAGCGTACGCGAGAGGGCTATATGGCGGATTTTCGCCAGGAGGAGGATGGCAGCTGGCTGCTGTGGGAGAGCCACTGCCCCATCTGCGCCGCGGCGCGGGCCTGTCGGGGATTTTGCAGGAGCGAGCTGGCGCTGTTTCGCCAGTTGCTGGCACCGGCCGGGGTGGAGCGGGAACAATACCTGCTGGAGGGGGACAGGCGCTGCCTCTATCGCATCCGGCCGCCGCAGGCCTGAGGATGCCGGCGCGCAAAAACAACAAAGCAGGCGCCGGGATGCCTGCTTTGTTGCCTTCGGGGAGGGGATGCTCTCGTTCCAGCCCGTCGTTTCCCGATAAGGTCGGACGGCTGATGGGGTTGTTGACCCGGTAAGGTCCTTCACCACAGAGGCCTGATTGGGCATCTGTCTTGCCACCGGAAGATGAAACCATGGTACCCCTACCGGTGCGGTGAGTGGTTGTGAAGTAGTAGGTATTTTCAGTTGTTTTTGCAATAGTTCACCCTTAATCTAGGAAAAGTGAATTAATAATTGCAACGAGGAACGGAGAATGCTGAAACTTGATCGCATAGACAGGCATATTCTGGAGTTGATGCAGGAGAATGGCCGCATCAGCAACCTGGAGCTGGCCGAGCTGGTCGGGCTCTCCCCCTCTCCCTGCTCGCGCCGGGTCAAGGCGCTGGAGGATGCCGGTCTCATCGATACCCACGTCACCCTGCTCAACGCCCGTCAGCTGGGGCTCACCCTCACCGCCTACATTCACATCTCCATGGACAGGCACACCCCTGAGCGGTTCGAAAACTTCGATCGGGCCATCCAGAATCTGCCCGAGGTGCTGGAATGCGACCTCATCACCGGCAACGACGCCGACTACCAGCTCAAGGTGGTGGTGCGGGACATGGAGCACTACCAGCACTTCCTGCTTGACAAACTGACCCACATCTCCGGCGTGACCGGGGTACGCTCCAGCTTCGTGCTGCGCCGCATCAAGCACAAGACGGCGCTGCCCCTCAACCACCTGGGCTAGCAACCCGGCACTTGGGCTGAGGGCCAGAAGCGCAAAAAGCAAGAGGAGGCACTGGCCTCCTCTTTGTATCTTGTGTCACCGAGAACTGGCCGGGTCAGACGCCGACCTGGCTGACATCCTGCACCTGCAACAGCCAACCGGCCTGCTCCTGCTGGGGTTCACCACTCAGTCGCAACCGCTCGCCTTCTGACACCCACTGCCCCTCGGGCAGGGAGACCAGCAGACTCTCACTGCCGTTGTCGAACACCCAGCGATCTTCGCCGAGCGACTCAATCAGATAACCTTCCATCTCCACTCTGGACTCGGCTTGCCAGGACGGCGCAACGGAATCACGGCTCTCGATGAAATCCCCCTGAACACCAAAACTGGCCAGCCCCCACAGAATGGAGAGCCCGACGATGGATGACTGCATCTCTCTCTCCTCTCATGAAACTGTGAGGCCAGTATGGAAAGGGAACCATGAGCACACCATGAACAAGGCCGCAAAGTGCAGGCGAGATCGCGAAAAAAAACCGGCCAATGGGCCGGTTGTGTCATTTTATGGTGCCTGGATCACACTATTTGGCGGCTTCCTCTGCCATTCGAACCGCCCTTGGCTTATTCGTCCACATGGCCACGCCGCGGTGATCCGCGCAGATCCCCTCCTCGTTGATGGCCCTGACCCGCACGCCATCCTTGCAGACGGCCTGCCAGGCATCCGCATCATCGATCCGCAACTCGGACGGGGAATAGGTGCTGCCGGCGCAGCCACCGAGCAGCAGAACACACAGGGGTAACCAGGGTTTCATCGGATGACTCCAGGCAAGGGGAAGAGGATTCAGCGCCCGAGCTGCGCCGCCACGCGATCGCAGAGTCGCTTGAGCTCGGCCAACTCAGCATCGGCCAGATCCACCTGATTGCGCAAGTTGTCCGCCAGACAGCACTCCCTGACCCCCTGCTGCAGCTCGCGCCCCGCCTCGGTCAGGCGGATGCATTTTTGCCGCTCGTCTTCGTGTGAGACGGTGCGGGTAAGCCAGCCCTTGCTCTCCAACCGCTTGACGATGGGGGTCAGGGTGCCCGCGTCCAGGCCGGTCTCCTGGCCAATCTCCTTGAGGCTGACCTCGTCCCGCGCCCAGAGCGACAGCATCACCAGGTACTGGGTGTAGGTCAGATCCAGCTTGTCCAGGAGCGGCCGATAGGCGCGCATCACTGCATTGGAGGCGCTGTAGAGGGCAAAACAGACCTGCTTTTTCAATTCACTCATGGGGCACCTCGCTGACGACTGGGGCCAGTATACCCCAGGACAACTGGCGTCTGAATAATTTGCACACAAAACAGTTGTCACCCCCTCTTTTCGGGATTAACCTGATTTTAGTTTGCACACAAATAGAATGCCCTAGCCGCCTCAGCCTTAAACGGGCCCGGCGTCGACAGCCCCTTACCTCGCTGGAGAACGACCATGACCCCGATCAGCCATCAGATCCAACTGCTGCGCCGCCCAACCGGCCTCCCCACCCCGGACGATTTCGCCCTCAGGG
The DNA here is from genome assembly GCF_027707605.1 of Aeromonas sp. QDB31. Taxonomy (NCBI): domain Bacteria; kingdom Pseudomonadati; phylum Pseudomonadota; class Gammaproteobacteria; order Aeromonadales; family Aeromonadaceae; genus Aeromonas; species Aeromonas sp. QDB31. Next base: position 54,892 of record NZ_JAPCIX010000008.1, read on the forward strand.
AAGTGCCCCTGCCCGCCCTGCAGGAGGGCGAGGTGCTGGTGACCAACCAGTGGCTGTCGGTGGACCCTTACATGCGCGGTCGCATGAGCGAGGCCAAGAGCTATGTGCCCCCCTTCCCCCTGAACGGCCCTCTCGACGGCGGCGCCATCGGCACTGTGCAGGCGTCCCGTCACCCCGACTTCAAGGTGGGTGACCCGGTGAGCAGCATGCTGGGCTGGCGGGATGCCTTCGTCGCCAGTGGGGAGCAACTGACCCGTTTGCCCGCCACAGCGCTGCCCTCCCAGCACTTCCTCGGCGCCCTCGGCATGCCGGGCATGACTGCCTGGGCGGGCCTGCACAAGGTCGCCCGTCTGCAGGCCGGTGAGACTCTGCTGGTATCGGCCGCCTCCGGCGCGGTCGGCACCATGGCGGTGCAACTCGCCAAGCGGGCTGGCGCCCGGGTGATCGGATCCACCGGCTCCGCTGACAAGGTCGCCTACCTCAAGACGCTCGGCGCCGATGCGGTGATCAACTATCGGGAGACGCCGGATCTCGACGCCGAGCTGGCCCGACTCGCGCCAGAAGGCATCCAGGTCTATTTCGAGAACGTGGGGGGCGCCATGCTGGACGCGGCCCTCAACCATATGGCGCTGCACGGGCGCATCGTCCTGTGCGGCCTTATCGAGCAGTACAACAGCAACGGCCAGGGCAGCGGGCCGCGCAACCTCGCCCAAATGATCCGCAAGCGCATCCTGATGCAGGGGCTGCTGGTCTCCGATCACTGGCAGCATTACGGGGAGTTCCTGGCCGAGGCCATCCCCGCCTTCGAGGCTGGCCTCCTGCAGGCAGAGGAGACCATCAGCGAGGGACTGGCCAGCATGCCGCAGGCCTTTATCGGGCTGTTCGAGGGACGCAACACCGGCAAGATGCTGGTCAGGCTGGGCTGACCATCGGCCACCAGTCGAGAGATCCAGCCCTTTATCGACGGTTGCAAGCCGAGGCGCACTGCGCCGACAAGATGCAGGTCAGGTTGACGTGATCCCGAATTGATAGCCAATTGGCGACTTGCGAAACGGGCCCATCCGTCCTAAGGTGGGCCCGTTTTTTATGGTGCCATCCAGTTTTGGCAAGGAGCTCTTCTTATGTCCACGCCCTATCCCCGCGTCGGGGTCGGTGTCATCCTCGTCAACCATCAGGGCCAGGTGCTGCTCGGCAAGCGCAAGGGCAGCCACGCCCCCTACTGGTCCATCGCCGGCGGCCACCTGGAGCTCGGTGAGAGCTTCGAGTCGGCGGCAATCAGAGAGGTGGCCGAGGAGACAGGTTTTCTCATCACCAACCCCAGCGTCATCGCCGTTACCAACAACCTGGAGACCTGGCGCGAGAGCGGACTGCACTACATCTCCGTCACCCTGCTGGCCGAGGTGGAAGGGGAGCCGCAACTGCTGGAGCCGGACAAGTGCGAAGGCTGGGTCTGGTGCGATCCTCGCGTGCTGCCCGAGCCCCACTTCGATGCCAGCCGCCAGTCCATTTCCTGCTGGCTGGCCGGACGCTGCTATCTGCCTCAGCCGACCTAATCCCCATCCCCTGCTGGTTGAACAGGCGTTGCTACCTGCCAGCGGCAACCCCATCCGCTGAATAAGCCCGCTGGCCGGTCTGCCAGCCATGCCCCAATGCCCCTCGCCAGCGGGGTGGCGAGAGGATCATCAGCCAGCAGTGAGTCAACCGGCAACCCAGCCCGAATTGTCATAAAAAAGTCATCACTTTGTCATATCATCCCTGCCCATATCCAATGACAACAGGGGAGTGAGCGGTGGGGCAGGTATTCCTTCAATTTTTGTGGCTGGGCTGTATCAGCTTCGGTGGGCCGGCCGCCCATATCGGCTACTTCCAGCGCACCTTCGTCACGCGCCTGGGCTGGCTCAGCCAAGCCGAGTTTGCCCAGTTGCTGGCCCTGTGTCAGCTGTTGCCCGGCCCGGCCTCCAGCCAGCTCGGCTTCGCCATCGGTCGCCATCGGGCAGGCCTTGGAGGGGCGCTCGCCGCCTTTGCGGGTTTCACCCTGCCCTCTTTCCTGCTGTTGCTGGTCGCCGCCATCGGCCTCGGGCAGCTTAGCAACAACCTCTGGCTGGATGCCGCCCTGCACGGCCTCAAGCTGCTGGCACTGGTGGTGGTGGCTGATGCAGTGCTCACGATGAGCCGCCAGTTCTGCAAGACGGCGCTGCAACAAGGTGTCATGGTGGTGACCGCCGCCGCACTCTGGTGGCAGCCTGGCCTCCTGACCCAGCTTGCCATGCTGCTGGGGGCTGCACTGCTCTGCGCCCAACGGGAGGAAGCCAGCGCCCCTTCTGCGCCGCCAGGAGCCCACCGTTCACCCCACTGGCCAACCTTGATGCTGTTTGCCCTGCTGTTTGTCGGCTTGCCCCTGCTGGTTCAGGGCCCCACCAGTCAGTTGGTCGCCGATTTCTATCGGGCCGGCAGCCTGGTGTTCGGCGGCGGCCACGTGGTACTGCCCCTGTTGCAGGAGAGCGTTGGTCACAGCCTCAGCCAGCAACAGTTCCTGACTGGCTACAGCCTGGCTCAGCTGGTGCCCGGCCCCATGTTCACCCTGGCCACCTACCTCGGCGCCCAGCTGTTGCCTGCCGCGCCACTGGCGGGCGCCCTGCTGGCAACCCTGGCACTCTTCCTGCCGGGCTTCCTGCTGCTCTGGGCCATGGGCCCCTGCTGGCAACGCTGGCTGGCCCACCCTCGCCTCGCGGGCGCCGTAGCCGGCATCAATGCCGCCGTGGTGGGGCTGTTGCTGGCCGCCCTCTATCAACCTGTGTGGCAGAGTGCCGTGCTGGCCCCGACCGATCTGGCGCTGGCCGCCATCGGTTTCTATCTGCTGCGCGTCATCAGGTTGCCCATACTGGCGCTCGCCGGCCTGCTGGCGGGCGCGAGCCTGCTGCTGATCTGACGGGTCAGCGCAGACCGCATAAAAAATGGCGCCTCCGCGAACGGAGGCGCCATTTTTCATCCTGGGGGATCTCAGGGGTCTGGGGTGGGTTCGAAGTCCAGGCTCAGGCTGTTGACACAGTAACGCTGGCCGGTCTCGGTCGGCCCATCCGGGAAGACGTGCCCCAGATGGGAACCACACTGGCTGCAAGTGATCTCCACCCGCTTCATGCCGTGGCTGCCATCTTCGGTGTAGGTCACTGTCCCCTCGATGGCCCGATCGAACGAGGGCCAGCCGCAGCCGGAGTCAAACTTGGCATCCGCATGGAACAGTACGCTCTTGCAGCAGACGCAGAGGTAGTCACCGCTCTTGCGATTGTGCAGCAGGGCGCCACTGTAAGGGCGCTCTGTGCCCTTCTCCCAGCAAACGTGAAACTGTTCGGCACTCAACTTGCTGCGCCATTGCTCGGGATTGTTGCCCTTCATACTGACTCCTTGCCTTTTATCACGGCGCCCAGCATACCCACTAGGGCGCCCCGACTCTACCCCGCCAGCGGGAACTGTGATCCCGTTGGCAACACGGCGGCAACATCCGGCGTGGCGACCACCCCTTCCTTGGCAAGCGCCACCGCCGGCAGCGCGACCCGCTCCAGCAGTTTGAGGGAGTGGGCGCGCCCGACCGCCACCTGCCGCTTGATGTCGTCAGGCAGGAATGGCAGGCCGTCGTTGGTGGCGGTGTCTATGGTCTGGATCCATTCCAGCCCCTCCCCCGGCGGCGGCAGGCGGAACTGGATGTCGTAGTCGCTGGCGTTGAACAGCACATACCAGCGCTCCCCACCGCACGTCAGCATGCCGATGTCCATGGCGAACGCCTGCCCCATGGGGGCGTGCCAGTCCTGATCGGTGAGCTGATGGCCATCGGGGTGATACCAGTTGACGCTGTGACAGCTGGTCGCCTTGCCATTCCACTCATCGTCACTGAGTTGCAGGTTGGCGAAGACCCCGGACTCCGCCCGCAGCGCCATCATCTGGCGGGTGAAGGCGAGCAGCCGTTCATCCTCCGGCCGCAACTGCCAGTTGACCCAGCTTATCTGGTTGTCCTGGCAATAGGCGTTGTTGTTGCCAAGCTGGCTGCGACCCATCTCGTCCCCGGCCAGGAAGTGGGGCGTGCCCTGGGAGAGCAGCAGGGTGGCGATGAGGTTGCGCTTCTGCTGCTGACGCAGGTTGTTCACTCTGGGGTCCAGGGTCGGCCCTTCCACCCCGTGGTTGTAAGAGAGATTGTTGCCGTGGCCGTCTCTGTTGTCTTCGCCGTTGGCCTGGTTGTGGCGCTGATTGTAGGAGACCAGATCCTCCAGGGTGAAGCCGTCGTGATAGCAGAGGTAGTTGACGCTGGTGTGGGGGGAGCGCCAGTTCTTCGGGAAGAGATCCCGCGACCCAGCCAGCCGGGTGGCAAAGTCCCCCATCTTGCCCGCATCCCCGCGCCAGAAGGCGCGAACGGTATCGCGATAGCGGTCATTGATCTCCAGCCACTGGCTCGGAAACTGGCCGAGGCGATAGCCGAAGGGGCCGATATCCCAGGGTTCGGCGATCAGCCGCACCCGCGCCAGCACGGGATCCGCCAGCATGGCCTTGAAGAAGGCGCTCATGGGATCGAACTCCCCCGCCTCCCGCGCCAGAGTGACCGCGAGATCGAAGCGGAAACCATCCACCTGCATCTCGGTGACCCAGTAGCGCAGGGCATCGAGCACCAGTCGCAGGCTGTTGGGGTGATCCAGATTGACGCTGTTGCCACAGCCGGTGACGTTGGCGTGACGGTGATAGTCCGGGCCATGGGCCCCGGTCTCGAAGGCGTAGTAACCCGCGTTGTCGAACCCTTTGAGCGACAGCATGGGGCCATCGGCACCGGATTCGGCGGTGTGGTTGTAGACCACATCCAATATCACCTCGAGCCCGGCACGGTGCAGCTCGCGCACCATGGTCTTGAACTCGGTCACTGCCTCTCCCGCGCCATAACGAGGCTCCGGGGCGAAGAAGGCAATGGGGTTGTAGCCCCAGTAGTTGGTCAGCCCAAGCTGTTCCAGCCGAGGCTCCGACATGAAGGCGGCCACCGGCATCAGCTGCACCGAGGTGACCCCCAGCGACAGCAGGTGTTCGATCATCAGCGGATGGCTGACGCCGAGGTAGGTGCCCCGCAGCGCCTCGGGCACCCCGGGATGCTGACGGGTGAAGCCCTTGACGTGGGTCTCGTAGAGCACGACCCGCTCGGGCAGGATGCCAGGCTTGCCGATCCCCTGCCAGTCGAAGGCATCGTCCACCACCACCGACTTGGCCACCATGGCCGCGCTGTCCCCCTGATAGAGGTCGTCATCCCAACGGGTCGCCCGGCTGAGCGCCCTGGCATAGGGGTCGATCAACAGCTTGTCGGGGTCGAACAGCATACCCTCCTGGGGCGTGCCATGAACCCGGTAACCGTAACGCTGACCGGCCCGCACCCCGCGCACATAACCGAAGCGGTATTGACCGCGCTGGCCGGGCAGGGCCAGCCGGACCAGCTCCTGCTCCTGCTCGTCGAACAGACAGAGTTCCACCTTGTCCGATTGGGGGGCCCAGACGCAGAAGTGGCAGCCGGCCTCGTCGAGCCGGGCCCCCAGCGGGTAGTCCACCCCATTTTCCATTACAAACATCAGGACTCCTGTTTGATGAACAAGGTCGCGAGCGGCGGCAAGTCCAGCACTATGCTGTGCACCATCCCCTGCCAGGGGGTCGGCTCGGCGACCAGGGTCAAACCCACATCATAGTTGCTGCCCCAGTAATGCTCGCTATCGGTGTTGAGCACCACGGCATAGCGACCCGCCGTCGGCACCCCGAGGCGATAGGCAAGGCGCGGCACCGGGGTGAAGTTGGAGGCCACCATCAGCGGATTGGCCCCCTGCTTGTCGGCGCGCAGCCAGGCGAAGATGCTGTTGTCGGCGTCGTTGTGATCCAGCCAGCGGAAACCGCTCTGCTCATAATCCGCCTGATACAAGGCAGCTTCATGACGATAGAGCCGGTTGAGATCGCGGATCAGCCGTTGCTGGCCGCCGTGCTTGGGGAATTGCAGCAGGTGCCACGGCAGCTGGGCATCGTGATTCCACTCGTTGCTCTGGGCGATCTCGGTACCCATGAAGTTGAGCTTCTTGCCCGGATGGCCATACATGAAGCCCATGTAGGCCCGCAGGTTCGCGGCCTGCTGCCACTCGTCACCGGGCATCTTGTAGAGCAGGGAGTGCTTGCCGTGCACCACCTCGTCGTGGGACAGGGCCAGGATGAAGTTCTCGTCATAGTGATAAACCATGGAGAAGGTCATCTCGTTGTGGTGATAGCGGCGGTGGATCGGCTCCTTCTGCATGTAGCTCAGGGTGTCGTGCATCCAGCCCATATTCCACTTGAAGCCAAACCCGAGGCCACCGAGGAAGGTGGGTTTGGAGACCCCCGCAAAGGCGGTGGACTCCTCGGCGATGGTCATGGTGTGGGGATACTTGCCGTAGACCTCCTCGTTGGTCCACTTGAGCAGGCTGATCGCCTCGTAGTTGTGGTTGCCCCCGTCGACGTTCGGCACCCACTCACCGGCGTTGCGCGAATAGTCCAGATAGAGCATGGAGGCCACCGCATCCACCCGCAGGCCGTCGATGTGGAACTTGTCGAGCCAGAACAGGGCGCTCGCCACCAGGAACTGGCGCACGTTGTTGCGACCGAAATCGTAGATGTAGGAGTTCCAGTCCGGATGCCAGCCACGGCGCGGATCCTCGTACTCGTAGAGCGGGGTGCCGTCGAAGCGGGCGAGACCGTGGGCATCGGCCGGGAAGTGCGCCGGCACCCAGTCGAGGATGACGCCGATGCCGGCCTGGTGGCAGGCGTCGACGAAATACTTGAAGTCATCGGCACTGCCGTAGCGACTGGTGGGGGAGAACATACCCACCGGCTGATAGCCCCAGGAGCCGCTGAAGGGGTGCTCGGAGACCGGCATCAGCTCGATGTGGGTGTACCCCATTTCGGTGACGTAATTGACCAGTTCCACCGCCAGCTCGCGCCAGTTCAGGCTGTCGCCGTTGGGGTGACGCTTCCAGGAGCCCACGTGCAGCTCGTAGATGGAGAGTGGCTGCTCGCGCTTGTCGTTGCGCTGGCTCTCGCGCCAGGCGGCATCCTGCCACTGGTACTGCTCGTGGTCGTGGATGACGGAGGCGAACGACGGATACTGCTCGCAGTAGAAGCCAACCGGGTCGCTCTTGTGAGGCAGGCGGTTGCCCATGGGGTCTTTGAGCTCGAACTTGTAGCGATCCCCGGCCTTCAGGCCCGGCACGAACAGCACCCAGTGACCACACTGGCTGCGCTGCATGGGGTGGCGACGGCCATCCCAGAAGTTGAAATCGCCGATCAGGCTCACCGCCGTGGCGCTCGGCGCATAGACGGCGAAGCGCACCCCTGCCACCCGCTGGCCGAGATGCTCCACGGTGCGCAGTTGGGCGCCCAGGGTGTGGTAGAGGTTTTCCGGCTGGAAGCTCAGCTCTGCCAGACCTTCCCAGGCGGCTGTCTGGAATTGATAGGGGTCGATGGATTCGGCACTGGCATCGGGGTAGCTGGCGATCAGCTGATAGGGAAAGGGATTCTTGCGGCGAGTGAAAACAGTTTCAAAAAGGCCCGCTTCGTCGGCGGAGGTCAGGGTGGCAACTATCTTGCCTGACTTGAGATCCCTGACCCGGACCTCGAGCGCATCGGGCAACCAGGCCGTCAGTTTCAGGCCTGGCCCATCCGGATTGGCCAGCAGGCCTAAATGGGAGAAGGGATCGGCACAGCGGGCGGCAACCAAACGTTCAACGGGCATCGACATTTCCTTTCATGGCTGAACATCCGCTCCGGCCTGGGCCGAAGCGGATGAAAGTGAGTCACATGTTGACAGCAGGGGCTCAACGACTGGCCTCGTCACGGGCCTGGCTCATCTTGCCCGCCAGCGCCTTGAGCGCCTCATCGGCAAAAATATCTTCCAGATCCTTTGAAAGCTTGCGACGCCAGTTCGGGTATTCGTAACTGGTGCCCGGCACGTTGACCGGCTTGTCCATCTCCAACCAGTCTTCCAGCTGGGTGCTGAACAGGGCACAGCTGCCGCGGGACATGTGCAGTTGCAGGCCATGGTTGAGTTCGGTGTTCATCCCGACCCAGTTCACGTCATGGCTGATATTGCCAGAGATGACCCCATGGGCATGCAGGCTGTCAAGGATCCGCTGCTTGGCCTGGTGGCGATCAGCATACAGGGTCTTGAGTACCTCTTCATCCGGGTACAGGCCCAGCTCGCGACCCAGCGCCAGATCGTCACAATGCCAGAAGCCCTTGAGGGTCGGCATGTCGTGGGTGGTCAGGGCCGACATCGCCTGCTCGGTATAGTGCGCCGGAGAGATGAAGCCGCCGTCCCCCTTGGAGCGCTCGAAGAAGAACACCTTGTAGGAGTGGACGCCATTTTCTTTGAGGGTGACGTCTATGCCTTCCGGCACGGTACCGAGATCTTCACCGATCAGCAGGCACTGGTTGCGGTGGGACTCGAGGGCAAGTATCCCCAGCAGATCGTTGACCGGATAGTAGATGTAGGCGCCCTTGGCGGCGGACGCTCCGGGCGGTACCCACCACAGGCGCAGCAAGGCCATCACGTGATCGATGCGCAGCGCGCCGCAGGCACGCATGTTGGCGCGGAACAGATCCACCATGGGCTGATAGGCCGCCTCGAACAGCTGGTTCGGATTCATCGGGGGCAGGCCCCAGTTCTGACCGAGGGGGCCCAGGATGTCGGGGGGAGCACCGACCGAGGCTTTCGGACAGTAGAGATCCCGGTTGGCCCAGATCTCGGTGGAGCCTTCGGAGACGCCCACCGCCAGATCCCGATAGATCCCCATCACCATGCCAGCGGCCTTGGCACGGGCATCGGCCTGGGCCAGCTGCTCATCGGCCAGGAACTGCAGATAGAGGTAGAAATTCACGTCCTGTTGGTGTTCGGCCATCCAGGCAGCCACCTCGGGATTGTGGTAATCGCGGAAGGCATCCGGCCAGACCGGCCAGCCCCAGGCATTCTCACCCTTGCCATAGAAATGGGCCTGCAGGGCATCAAACGCCGCCTGCTGTTGCAGGCTGTCGCCACCGGCGACCACGAAGGCATCGAAGGCGGCCTGACGCTCGGCGCTGAGCCTGGCCTCATCGAACACCTGGCGCAGCATGCCGATCTTGGTCTGGATGACGCCGGTGTAATCCACGTTCTCCTTGGCCCGCAGGGAGGCCAGATGCTGCTGGAAAGCCGGGCTCGCCACATCGGCCTTGAGCCGATCGTTGGCGAGAAACTCCGGCACAGCCTCCACATTGATGTAGGCCACGTTGAGCCAGCGACGGGAAGAGGGGCTGTAGGGGCTGGCACTCTCGGGATTCGCAGGATAGAGGGCATGGATGGGGTTCAGCCCCACGAAATGGGCTCCCCAGGCGGCGGCTTTCTCGACCAGCTGGCCGAGGTCACTGAAATCCCCCATGCCCCAGTTGTGGCGGCTGCGCAGGCAGTAAAGCTGCACGCTCGGACCCCACACCTTGCGGCCATTCGCGATGGGTGCCTGCTTGTAGCAGGACTTGGGCGCGACGATGAGGCGCATGGTGGCGAGTGGCTCGTCGTTGCCCTCTTCCAGCAGCACCAGCTGGTGATAGCCGAGCTCCGGCTGCACATCCAGCGCGACCCGATAGGCCTGGCACTCCATCTCTTCGAATTCGGCGACGCCGACCAGTTCCCCTTCGATGGGGATCAGCTGGCCGGACAACAGGGCACCCTGCTCCAGCTCTATCTGCCAGTGGAGAGCGTCGTTGACGAACTCGATGGGCAGACGAACCTCGAGGCTAAGAGGGTCGCCACTGCGCACTACCATCACGGGATCCAGAGGCCGCAACCAGTGCTGACGGTGCTCCTGCTCCAACTGTTCGGTCAGGGCTGCCTCGTCGTCGACGCGGTAGCCCATGGCGCCCAGCATGGCGGCCTTGCTCTCTTCGGATACCTGGGCCGGGTGGCCCCAGGCATCAACATACTCACTGGCGATACCTTTGGCGGCAGCCAGCTGTTCAATCAGGGTGGTCATAGTTTGAGAATTCCCGCTGTGGATTCTATCTACACTATTTGTGATTAATTTTTATGGGTGGTACTTGAACAGTGGCTCTTTGGCCATGCTAAACCGCGCACATTTTTACATATCTCCCCGGCCTGATGTGTGACCGGACAGGCACTATTGTTGATCTCTGCGACCGGATCCGCTGATGATGCATTCGACAAAAGTTGGTAGCCAGTTACATAAAACGAAAATAAATTTCACAGTTTTTCATGATATAGCGCAATTTCGCGCAGATTGTTGGTTGACTCACCGGTGAGTTCTAGTAAATTTACAAACGGAATTTTCTTTGACTACTGAACAGTTAGGTAACCAATTATGACTATCAAAGTAGGTATTAACGGTTTTGGCCGTATCGGTCGTTTCGTTTTCCGTCTGGCCGCCGAGCGTGCTGACATCGAAGTGGTTGGTATCAACGATCTGATCGACGTTGACTACATGGCTTACATGCTGAAGTACGACTCCACTCACGGCCGCTTCAAGGGCACCGTTGAAGTCAAAGACGGCAACCTGATCGTCAACGGCAAAACCGTACGTGTTACCGCTGAACGTGACCCGGCAAACCTGAAATGGGATGCCATCGGTGTTGACGTTGTTGCCGAAGCTACCGGTCTGTTCCTGGACGACGCCACCGCTCGCAAGCACATTGCTGCCGGTGCCAAGAAAGTCGTACTGACCGGCCCGTCCAAAGACGCTACCCCTATGTTCGTCATGGGTGTTAACGACTCTACCTACGCTGGCCAGGACATCGTTTCCAACGCTTCCTGCACCACCAACTGCTTGGCCCCGATCGCCAAGGTTCTGAACGATACCTTCGGTATCGAATCCGGCCTGATGACCACTGTCCACGCTACCACCGCTACCCAGAAGACCGTTGATGGTCCGTCTGCCAAAGACTGGCGCGGTGGCCGCGGTGCGGCTCAGAACATCATCCCGTCCTCTACCGGTGCTGCCAAGGCTGTTGGCGTTGTTATCCCGGAACTGAACGGCAAACTGACCGGTATGGCTTTCCGCGTACCGACTCCGGACGTATCCGTTGTTGACCTGACCGTCAACCTGAAGAAAGCGGCCACCTACGCAGAAATCTGCGCAGCCATGAAAGCAGCCTCCGAAGGCTCCATGAAGGGCGTGCTGGGCTACACCGAAGATCAAGTGGTTTCCACCGACTTCCTGGGTGAGCGTCAGACCTCAGTATTCGATGCCAAGGCTGGTATCGCACTGAACGACAAATTCGTTAAAGTTGTATCCTGGTACGACAACGAAATGGGCTACTCCAGCAAAGTTCTGGACCTGATCGCTCACATCTCCAAGTAATTTGGGATGCGCAATCGCGTAGCTTGAAAAAAGGCGGCCATTGGCCGCCTTTTTGTATTCTGGACCTGCCGACCTCTTTCTTGAATGTGCGCGAGCACAGGAGTCTCCATGCAACCGACACGTACTCTGACAGCCCACTGTACCCTCAGCCACCCCGCGGATGGCCAGCCTCTGCTGACCATCAACAACGAGCATGCCAAGGCCGAGATCAGCCTGTTTGGCGCCCATGTGCTGCGCTACCAGCGCCACGGCGAACCCGCCTCGCTCTGGCTCAGCGACAAGGCAGTGCTGGATGGCAGCAAGCCGATCCGGGGTGGTATCCCCCTGTGCTGGCCCTGGTTCGGCCCCTCCCCCGCTCGTGTCGGCAGCGGCAAGCCGGCCCATGGCTTCGCCCGCACCAGCCTGTGGACCCTGGATGGCGTCTCCGATCACGGGGATGGCACCCTCGTCCATCTGTCTCTGCGTGACACCGACGCCAGTCGAGCCCTCTGGCCCCACGCCTTCGAGCTGGAGCTGGATGTGCTGGTGGGCAAGGAGCTTTCCCTGGTGCTGACCACCCGCAATACCGGCAAGACGCCCCTCACCTACAATGCGGCCCTGCACACCTATCTGCAGATAAGCCGCCCAGAGGCCGTCAACGTGACCGGCCTGGGTGAGCCTTATGCCGACAAGCTGACGGGTCAGGATGGGCAGCAGCAGGGCGCTCTGACGCTCACAGCTGCCATTGATCGGGTCTACCACCAAGCCGAGGCCATGGTGATGGTCAAGGACGGCGATCGCACCACTAAAGTGGTGAGTGGCAACAACGACAGCGTCGTGGTCTGGACCCCCTGGCTGGAAGGGGCCACCGCCATGGCCGACATGAGCGACGACGGCTACCGCACCATGCTCTGTGTCGAAGCAGCCATCACCGCTGACGCCGGCATCACTGTGGCGCCAGACGAGGAGCACAGCTTCTCCACCGTGATCATCTGACGATACGGCAAATTGATGTCTAGTCCTGAAATGGGTTTACACATTTTTGTCTAGCTTCACATGACTCAGAACCCCCGATGCACTGCATCGGGGGTTCTGTATTTCAAGGCCTGATGTGGTCGCTCCAGATTGTAAATACCCACCGCCTCACGCACCATATCCCGCGCATGCGCTAGGTCCTGCGGGCTCTGCAACAGCAGCTCTCCTTTCAAAATACCGTTTACCCACTCGGCCAACGCACTCTGGTCACAGTCATATCCGTCTGTCATCGAACATCGTACCCCACGCCGCTCATGCAGCAATTGATACTGGCCCGAGCAATACTGCACCCCGCGGTCCGAGTGATCGATGAGCTCCCCACCGCCATGCTGTTGTTTCAGCGCCTTTCTGAAAGCCATTACCACCGACTTGGCATGCAACCCTTGGTGCACATGATGACCAGATATCTTGCGTGAATAGGCATCTGTCACAAGGCTCAGGTACAGCGGCCGATCCTAGCCGGCAGCTAGGTGATATCCGCGACCCAGACCTGTACCGGGGCCACCGGCGTAACTTGCTCCGGCCACGCCTTGAGCAAGTTGGGATGGCGGTAGAAACGGTGAAAACTGTGGGTGGTCTTGTGATAAGCCCGCTTGGGCTGCATCAGCAGGCGCTGCTCTGACAATATCCGAAACAGCCTGCCCCACCCGGTCTTCAGCCCGGCATCGTCCTGACCCTGCAGCAGATAATGCAGCTTGCAGGTGCCCACCCGTGGTTGTCGAAGCCGCACCTTGCGCGCGAAGCCACCACATGTAGTTCTTGTACATGGCGTTGGTCGGCCACCCGATTGCATTTGTAGTAAGCCTGACGGTTTATCCCGAAAAACCGGCAAGCCCTGACAATGGTCAGCCTGTCGACATGCCGCAGTGAGGGAACTTGCCGGGTTGCTTTTTTACGCTGGTGACGCCGTAGTCACTCTTCAATACATCGACCACGGCCTCAAAGAACTGGGCCTTCTGGCTCATAAGCGCCAATTGCTGCTCGAGTTCCTTGATGCGTTGTTCGGGAGTCTGGGTGTTGGGGTCAGGCATGGTGGTACTCTTGCCGACGCACTGAAGCCCCCTGACTCCAGTCCTGCCAACCCTGTTTACGCAACCATACCAGAACGGTCGAGTTGCCCTGAATGCCATAACGGGTCTGTGCCTGCAGATAGGTCAGCTCACCTTTTTCAATCCGCTCGGCCAAGGCCAGTTTAAAAGTCAGCGGGTAATCGCGCTGTGTTCGTTTCACACCTTGTCCCATCGGGCTCTCCATTTATTTGGGTATTTGGGGGAAAGGTGTAAACCATATTCAGGACGAGACACTGACAACGAAAGAGGGACGCCGCGGCGTCCCTCTTTCTGTCTCATCCCCAGGGGGTATCAGATCCCCTGACGAGCTTCCTGCATCAGCAGGCGCATGTCGCTGACCGCCTTGGCCAGACCGTCGAAGGCGGCGCAGCCTATGATGGCGTGACCGATGTTGAGCTCATAAAGCTCGGGAATGGCGGCGATGGCCTTGACGTTGTGGTAGTGCAGGCCATGGCCGGCATTGACCTTCAAGCCCTTGCCGGCGGCATAGGAGGCGCCGGCGGCGATGCGCTTGAACTCGGCGTTGCGCTCCGCATCCGTGGTGGCATCGGCATAGCGGCCGGTGTGGATCTCGATGAAGGGGGCACCACTCTCGGCGGCCGCATCGATCTGGATGGGGTCGGCGTCGATGAAGAGCGACACCTGGGCACCGACGGCGGCGAGGCGGGTCACCGCATCGGTCACCTTGTCCAGCTGGCCCGCCACGTCCAGGCCGCCCTCAGTGGTCACCTCGGTGCGCTTCTCCGGTACCAGGCAGACGAACTGGGGCTTGATGCGGCAAGCGATGCCGATCATCTCCTCGGTCACCGCCATCTCCAGGTTCATCCTGGTCTGGATGGTCTGGCGCAGTATCTCCACGTCGCGGTCGGTGATGTGGCGGCGATCTTCACGCAGGTGAACCGTAATGCCATCGGCACCGGCCTGCTCGGCCACGAAGGCGGCCTGGACAGGATCCGGATACTGGGTGCCGCGGGCATTGCGCAGGGTGGCGATATGGTCGATGTTCACACCCAGGTAGATTTCACTCATTGAGGACTCCTTGAAACTCTTCATCTGTTGACTGCGCGGTCAGCGAATCACTCCGCGCCACTATCCATATGTCTGTAATCTGTGTCAGCCTTGCATGCTGGCTTTGCGTTTTAAAAACAGCTCCCGGCTCTTGAGCTGGCGCTTGCCAAGATAGGGCTGCAGCGCCAGCCGGCTGAAACGCTTGGCCGCCTGCAGCAAGGGAGGGGTATTGAATCGCCCTTCGGCGAAGGCCAGCAGGTGGGCGCCGAGGAACAGGGTACGGGGATCCGGCGCCCGCTCGCAAGCGACAAAGCCGAGCTCCCGCTCGAAGCCGTAGAGCAGATCGGGCTGGATCGGGGTGTCGTCGTCGGCGGCATATTCGAAATCCACCGCATAACCGAGCGCCTGCAGCAGCAGGAACTCGAAGCGGCGCAGTGGCAGCTCCGGCGTCTCGCCGTCCGCCAGCGCCATCAGGGCACGGGCATAGGCATCGAACACCTCGGGGAAGGGGGTATGGGCTTCGAGTAGGTAGTAGACCAGCTCGTTGAGATAGAGGCCGTAGAAGAGGCGATCGCCGCCGAGTCGCAGGGAGTGATCCGGGCATTCGACCTGGGCGAGGTTCTTGAGATCTCCCTTGCCACGCCAGCTCATGGTGAGCAGGGTGAAGGGTTGCAGCAGCCCCTTCAGAGGGGAGCGCGGCCCGCGGGAACCGCGAGCCACCAAGGTAAATCGGCCGCTATCCTGGGTGAAGACCTCGACCAGCTGGCTGGTTTCACGATAGGGCCGACTGTGGATGACGAAAGCCGGGTTCAGCAATCCGTCAGCGCCGCTTAGTCATCGCCGTAACCGAGACTGCGCAGGGCACGCTCGTCATCGGCCCAGCCGGACTTGACCTTGACCCACAGCTCCAGGTGCACCTTGTTCTGGAACAGGCGTTCCATGTCGAGGCGCGCTTCCGTACCTATGGTCTTGATCTTCTCGCCCTTGTTGCCGATGACCATCTTCTTCTGGCCATCGCGCTCCACCAGGATCAGGCCATGGATGTGGTAGAGGCCATTCTCTTCCACCTTGAAGCGCTCGATCTCCACCGTCACCGAGTAGGGCAGCTCCTCGCCAGTGAAGCGCATCAGCTTCTCGCGGATAATCTCGGAGGCCATGAAGCGGGACGAACGGTCGGTCACGTAGTCTTCCGGGAAGAAGTGAACGTTCTCCGGCAGCAACGGCTTGGCCCACTCGCGGATCTTCTCCACGTTGGTGCCCTTCTCGGCACTGATGGGCAGGATGTGGGCAAAGTTCATCTGCTGGCCCAGCCACTCCAGGTGGGGCAGCAGATCTTCTTTCTCTTTGACGTTGTCGATCTTGTTGACCGCCAGCACCACAGGGCACTTGAGGTGGCGCAACTTGCCGAGCACCATCTCGTCGTCCTTGGTCCAGTGGGTACCGTCGACCATGAAGACCACCATGGCCACGTCCCCCAGGGAACTGGTGGCGGCGCGGTTCATCAGGCGGTTGATGGCCCGCTTCTCTTCGATGTGCAGACCCGGGGTATCCACATAGATGGTCTGGTAGTTATCCTCTGTGTCGATCCCCAGGATCCGGTGACGGGTGGTCTGGGGCTTCTTCGAGGTGATGCTGACCTTCTGGCCAAGCAGCTTGTTGAGCAGGGTGGACTTGCCCACGTTGGGGCGGCCCACGATGGCGACAAAGCCGCAGTAGGTAGTATCTGTCATGACAGTTTTTCCAATGCTTGCTGCGCCGCGGCCTGTTCGGCCTTGCGGCGGCTGGTGCCGACCCCGACCAGCGGACCATCCAGGCCATCCACGTCACACTGGACGGTGAACTCCTGGTTGTGGGCTTCGCCCTTGACGTTGGTCACTGTATAGGTCGGTAGGGATTTGCGGCTTCCCTGCAAAATTTCCTGCAGCCGGGTCTTGGGATCCTTCTGCTCGATGCCGGGACGAATCTCATCCAGGCGGCTGGCGTACCAGCCGAGCAACAGGGCCCGCACCCGCTCCAGATCGGTATCCAGATAGACGGCGCCGATCACCGCCTCGACCGTGTCGGCCAGGATCGACTCGCGGCGGAACCCGCCGCTTTTCAGCTCGCCGGGCCCCAGGATCAGGTGATCCCCGAGGTCAAACTCCCGACCGAGCTCGGCCAGCGTCTTCTCCCGCACCAGGGTGGCGCGCATCCGGCTGAGATCCCCTTCCGCCGCTTGCGGGAAGCGGTGGAAGAGATCATCGGCAATCACCAGACTCAGGATGGAGTCCCCCAGAAATTCCAGTCGCTCATTGTGACGGGAACCGGCGCTGCGGTGGGTCAGCGCCCGGGTCAGCAGCTCTTGATCCTGAAAGACATGCCCGAGACGGGACTGCAGTCTGTTCATCTTGATATTCATTTACTTGATTCCGCCAATGCGGTTGAAGCGCACACCGGTCGGCACCCAGCCTGGCAAGCTGGATCCTTCCTCGCGCTCAAATTCGAAACTGATCCAGATGGCGACCGCCTTGCCTACCAGGTTCTGCTCGGGCACGAAGCCCCAGAAACGACTGTCGGTACTGTTGTCGCGGTTGTCACCCATCACGAAATAGTGGCCTTCCGGCACCACCCACTCATCCGGGTAGGTACCGGGCTGGCGATAGTAGCGATCCACCAGGTCCGGCATCAGAGGGTTGCGCAGGGTCTCGTGAGAGACGGTTCCCAGCTGTTCGGTGTAGCGATCCAGCGGGATCCCCATCTGACTGAACTCCCCCCGTTGCTCGAACTTGACGTCGAGCTTCTTGAAGCCCGGGCACGTTTTCCCTTCCTGCTCCTCGCACTTGGGCCGGATCATCAGCTCCTTGTTGCGATAGATCACTCGATCGCCCGGCATGCCGACCACCCGCTTGATGTAGTCCACCCGGGTATCCAGCGGATACTTGAACACCACCACGTCGCCACGCTCCGGAGAACCCGTCTCGAGGAACTTGGTGTTGGTCACGGGATCACGCAAGCCGTAGGCGAACTTCTCCACTAGGATGAAGTCGCCCACCAACAGGGTGGGCATCATGGAACCAGACGGGATCTGGAACGGCTCGAAGATGAAGGAACGCAGGATCAGCACCAGCGCGATGACCGGGAAGACACCGCCGGTCTGCTCGATCCAGACCGGCATGGGGGCCACCTTGGCCAGGGTCTTCTCGTCAATGTTCGAGCCGGCGCTGGCACGTGCGGCCGCAATCTTGGCCGCCCGCTGCTTGGACCAGACCAGCTTGTCGACTGTCCAGATGATGCCGGTCAGCAGGGTGACAATGGCCAGGATCAGGGAAAAGGTGCTTGCCATCGATTAATCCTTTCCGACGTGGAGAATGGCGAGGAAGGCCTCTTGCGGCACGTCGACACGGCCCAGGGACTTCATCCGCTTCTTGCCTTCTTTCTGCTTGTTCAAGAGCTTCTTCTTCCGGCTCACGTCACCGCCGTAGCACTTGGCGGTCACGTCCTTGCGCAGGGCCTTGACCGTGCTGCGGGCAATGATCTGGTTACCGATGGAGGCCTGAATCGCGATGTCAAACATCTGGCGCGGGATCAGCTCACGCATCTTCTCCACCACCTGGCGACCGCGATACTGGGCGTTCTCCTTGTGGGTGATGATGGCCAGGGCATCGACGCGCTCACCGTTGATCATGATGTCGAGGCGCACCATCTCGGAGGTCTCGAAGCGCTTGAAGCCGTAATCCAGGGAGGCGTAGCCGCGGCTGGTGGATTTCAGGCGATCGAAGAAATCGAGCACCACTTCCGCCATCGGGATCTCATAGGTCAGCGCCACCTGCTTGCCGTGATAGACCATGTTGGTCTGCACGCCACGCTTCTCGATACAGAGGGTGATCACGTTGCCCATGTACTCTTGCGGCAGCAGGATGTTGCACTCGGCGATGGGCTCGCGCATCTCTTTGATGTTGTTGACCGGAGGCATTGCAGCCGGGCTGTCGATGTGGATGGTCTCGCCGTTGTTCAGCTCGATTTCATACACGACGGTCGGTGCCGTGGTGATGAGGTCCAGGTCGTATTCCCGCTCCAGACGCTCCTGGATGATCTCCATGTGCAGCATGCCGAGGAAGCCACAACGGAAGCCGAAGCCCAGCGCGGTGGAGCTTTCCGGCTCGAAGAACAGGGAGGCATCGTTCAGGGAGAGCTTGTCGAGGGCGTCACGGAACGACTCGTAGTCATCACTGGAGATGGGGAACAGACCCGCATAGACCTGCGGCTTCACCTTCTTGAAGCCGGCCAGCGCCTTGTCGGCACCGTTCTTGGCTTGGGTCAGGGTATCGCCCACAGGGGCGCCGTGGATGTCCTTGATACCGCAGACAACCCAACCTACCTCGCCGCAACCCAGGCCCATGGTGTCCACCTGCTTGGGGGTGAAGATACCGATGCGATCCACGCCCCACACCTGACCGGTGCTCATCACCTTGATCTTGTCGTTCTTCTTGAGCGAACCGTTCTTGATCCGCACCAGGGAGACGACGCCCAGGTAGGAGTCGAACCAGGAGTCGATAATCAGCGCCTGCAGCGGGGCGTCCGGGTCACCTTCCGGTGCCGGGATACGGGCCACGATCTCTTCCAGCACCAGATCGACACCCAGGCCGGTCTTTGCGGAGCAGCGCACCGCATCCACCGCGTCTATGCCGACGATGTCCTCGATCTCTTCCGCAACCCGCTCGGGTTCTGCGGCAGGCAGATCGATCTTGTTCAGGATCGGCACCACTTCCAGCTCCATCTCCATGGCGGTGTAGCAGTTGGCCAGAGTCTGTGCCTCAACCCCCTGACCGGCATCCACCACCAGCAGAGCCCCTTCACAGGCCGCCAGGGAGCGAGAAACCTCGTAGGAGAAATCCACGTGGCCCGGGGTGTCGATAAAGTTCAGCTGATAGGTGTTACCGTCTTGTGCCTGGTAGTTCAGGGTCACACTCTGTGCTTTGATGGTAATGCCGCGCTCGCGCTCCAGATCCATGGAGTCAAGCACCTGAGCCTGCATCTCGCGGTCGGACAGGCCGCCACAAGTCTGGATCAGACGGTCCGACAGGGTCGATTTACCGTGGTCGATGTGCGCAATAATCGAAAAGTTACGAATGTGTTTCATCGAGCAAGAATCACTCAAAATTAAGTTAGGGTCGGATATGAGGGCAGGATTTTACTGGATAACCAGGTCGACGGCCAATCTTTAGTCGGCGGGCACCAGAAATAGCGCCTTGTCTGGCGGGCCCTCGGCACCAAAACGGCGGCGACGGAGCCAGAAAAGGGTAACGCCGCTCAGGAGAGGTGACGGGTATTGAATACCACGCCGAGCATGCGGGGACCATATTCCCCTTGCTCGAGCCGGGCAGAAAAGTAACGAACCAGTAAAAATCCGATGGTGCCACCGAGCAGGCAACTGAGGATGGTGACGCCCTCCCCCGCTGACAGCAGCGGCGCCAGCCAGAGCTGACCAAGCAGGGCACCGAGTAGCAGGCAGAACAGCGGCAGCACATAAACCAGGGCCGCGCCGCGCAGGATACTCGCCTGGGGAATGCCAAGCCTGATTTGCTGACCGACCATGACCTCGGCGGTCAGCGCCACCCGCAGTCGCTGCGACTTCAGGGGAAAGGCCTTGGCGACGGTGCCGGTACCGCAGTTTGACTGCTGATGGCAGCCGCTGCAGGCGGAGCGCCGTTCGCACTCCACCCAGGCAAAAGCCCCCTCGACGGCCACCACGGTTGCCAGCTCTTCGCTCATGTTACTCACAGGATGACTCCAGACGAACGGCTATGGATTTACCCGATCTCAGCACGGTCATCCCGGTTCGGCAAGTGGCCGGATGCCCCCTCACTGAACCGCCTCGTTGCGGGCCAGCGGCTGCACCGACTCGGCGATGCGCTTGGCCGTCTCGGTAGGGACTTCCCCGACCACGGTGATCTCCACGCCGACCTCGTTGACGAAGCTCACCAGCGAAGTGGCCCCCTGGCGGATCAATTGCTGACGCACCGCCTGCTTGGGATCGACCCGGGAGACATAGACGGAGAGATCCACCACGCCGTCCGACAGCATCATGTAGTCCACCGGCAGGCTGGTGCTGACCAGCTGGTGCCTGTCCTGAGAGAGCACCTTGAATCCACCCGGCAGCCAGGTCAGGTGCCAGTTCAGGGTCTGCTGGGGAGCGGGATAGGCGTCTTCCAATGCCAGCGCATCGGGCAGCTTGCTGCGGGCCAGGGTGACAAGCCAGGGCGCGGGCGCCGGCTGCCTGTCCAGATCTACCCCCAGCACCTGCTCCACCAGGTTGCCTTCCTTGTCCACCATGTCCACCCGCAGCAGCAGATGACTCTGCTCATCGACCCAGAGTACAAAGCCGTACTTGTCCGCCTCCTTGGGCACCAGTCTCACGACTTGCGCCACCAGACCGGCCACCCGGCTACGACCGGCCAGCACGGGGTCATAGCTTTCCAGCACCCGGGGCAGCGGCATCCTCACCAGACTCGACCATACGCCAGGAAAACGCGCCCCCTTCAGTGTGTAGGGTTCGTGGGTGTTCTCGAAGAAGGTGTATTCATTCTGGCGTTGCAGGTACTCCACCGCCTTGCCGTCGAGGTAGCTCAAATGAGCAACCTCCTTGCCATCGATCACCCCATGGCTGAAGCGAATGGGCTCGAGGCGTCCCTGACGGGCCTTGACCATGGACAACTCAAAATTTTGTTGCGAAACGGCACTCTGCATCTGCTGCAACAAGGCCTCGGCCGACAGATCGTCGGCCGAGGCCTTGGCACAAATCAGCAGGAGAGAGGCCAGCAGAATGAGGCTGGACTGGCGCACGGTCTGATCCCTAAAGATGCGTTATTCCTGAATCTGCTTGTCTTGCAGCAGACGCTGTTGCAATTGATGGTCTCGCAGGAAGGCGTTGATACGCTCACGCTGCTCCTGCATCTCTTGCTCGTTCAAGCCTTGCTGGCGAGGAGTGGCACGATTGCCCTCCTGGGGATAGTGCACGCTCACTGGCGCCGCACTGCCACCGACCGGTATGGTGTTGAGCACAGGGTTGGCCGGCATGCCGTCGCTGCCCTGATACTGCTGCACCCCGAAGATGACGGCGGCGGCCACCGATGCGGCAATGGCGTACTGCCCCATCTGTTGGCCAAACCGGCGGACCAGAGGTATTACCTTGCCGGCAGGCTTCGCCTGGGGGACAACGGGTTGCACCGGCTTGGGTGCCAGTATGACGGGTTCGTCTTCCAGTGCCAGCATGATGCTGTCACTGAGATCCAGTTGCAGATTGACCGGCAGGTCTCCCCGCATGGCATCACCGATCAGATGGTAACGAGCCCAGGTATCTTGCAGAGCGGGATCCGTTCCCAGCTCGTTCAGAACCTCCATGTCGCTGAGGTCACCATCCATCAGGGCTGAAAGTTGCTCTTTATTTGCCATAAGTTTGCCTGTCTTTCCCCAGTTTAATTCTCGATCAGAGGTTGCAGCTTTTTATCGATTGCTTCCCTCGCCCGAAAGATACGGGATCTCACCGTACCCACAGGGCAATCCATGATCTCCGCAATCTCTTCGTAGCTCAGCCCTTCCATTTCACGAAGGGTGATCGCTGTTCTCAAGTCTTCTGGCAAGGCTTCTATGGCGGCAAACACGGTACGCTTGATCTCGTCGGTCAGCGCCAGATTTTCCGGGGTGGCCACTTCTTGCAGGGCTTCACCACCACCATAATATTCAGCCTCGTCCGCTTCGACATCACTGCTGGGCGGTCTGCGCCCCTGTGAGGTCAGGTAATTTTTGGCCGTGTTGACGGCGATCCGATACAACCAAGTGTAAAACGCACTCTCGCCACGGAATGTCGGCAACGCCCGGTAAGCCTTGATAAAGGCCTCCTGCGCCACATCCGGCACATCGCCCGGATTGTTGACATACCTGGCCACCAGGTTGACCACCTTATGCTGGTATTTTCTTACCAACAGGTTGAATGCATTTTTATCGCCACGCTGGACCCGTTCAACCAGCTGTTCGTCCAGTAGATTCTGGTCGCTCATCAGAGCCGTAAAACCCCCATCAGGTTATCGTTCTTCTTTTCCGGCCCCTTCTAAGCGCACAAGTTCAGACAGGAGGAATCAGAGAAAGTTCGCTTGCATTGAAAAAAATGTGATGCAGGCTGCATCACAACCCCCCTTGGGCTACCATGGGGCCAGTTCTTAATCCAGGCCAATGATACTTATGAAAGCAAGTGTTGAATACCTTTGCGACGTACTGATCATTGGCAGCGGTGCCGCCGGTCTGTCCCTCGCGTTGCGATTGGCAGACCAGGCCAAAGTCCTGGTTCTGAGCAAGGGGCCCATCAGTGAAGGGGCCACTCTCTATGCGCAAGGAGGCATCGCTGCCGTGTTCGACGAGACCGACAGCATCGAATCCCATGTGAGCGACACGCTCAACGCTGGCGCCGGGTTGTGTGACCCGGCCGTGGTGGAGTTCACCGCCCGCAACGCCCGCGACTCCATCCAGTGGCTGATCCAGCAAGGTGTCCCCTTCGATCAGGAGGAGGATGCCGAGGGGGAATCCCACTATCACCTGACCCGGGAAGGGGGTCACAGCCATCGCCGCATCTTCCACGCGGCGGACGCCACCGGCAAGGCGGTGCAGCTCACCCTGATCGATCAGGTACGCGCCCACCCCAACATCCAGTTGATGGAGCGCTTCAACGCGGTCGATCTCATTACCACCCGCAAGCTGGACCTGCCAGGCAACCGGGTACTCGGCGCCTACGTCTGGAATCGCAACGTCGAGCAGGTCGAGGTGATCCGCGCCCGCTTCGTGGCACTGGCCACCGGCGGCGCCTCCAAGGTGTATCAGTACACCTCAAACCCGGACGTGAGCTCGGGGGACGGCATCGCCATGGCGTGGCGCGCTGGCTGTCGGGTGGCGAACCTGGAGTTCAACCAGTTCCATCCCACCAGCCTGTTCCATCCCGATGACCCCAACTTCCTGCTGACCGAAGCGTTGCGCGGGGAAGGGGCCTATCTGCGCCGTCCCGATGGCAGCCGCTTCATGCCTGAGTTTGACGAGCGGGCCGAGCTGGCACCCCGTGATATCGTCGCCCGCGCCATCGACCACGAGATGAAGCGACTCGGGGCCGACTGCATGTATCTGGACATCAGCCACAAACCGGCCGACTTCATCATCAAGCACTTCCCGACCATTTATGAGCGCTGTCTCGCGGTGGGCATCGACATCACCAAAGAGGCGATGCCCATAGTACCGGCGGCCCACTACACCTGTGGCGGCGTGATGATCGACAACAACGGCCAGACCGACATCCCCGGCCTCTACGCCATCGGCGAGGTGACCTACACCGGGCTGCACGGCGCCAACCGCATGGCCTCCAACTCCCTGCTGGAATGCGTGGTCTACGCCCATCAGGCGGGGGCCGACATCCTGGCCAAGCTCCCGACCAGCGTGGAACCACCCCATCTACCCGCCTGGGACGAGAGTCAGGTGGATGACTCGGACGAACAAGTGGTGATCCAGCACAACTGGCACGAGTTGCGGCTGATGATGTGGGATTACGTGGGGATAGTGCGCACCAACAAACGGCTGGCGCGCGCCAAGCGCCGTATCGACCTGCTCAAGCAGGAGGTGCAGGAGTACTACGCCAACTTCCGCGTCTCCAACAACCTGCTGGAGCTGCGCAACCTGTTGCAGGTGGCCGAGCTTATCGTCAACTGTGCCCTGGAGCGCAAGGAGTCCCGCGGGTTGCACTACAACCTCGACTACCCGGACATGCAAGCAAACCCCAAGCCGACAGTGCTGACGCCGGATCGGGAGTGAATGACTCCCACCACCGTCAATCAGATGACCCCGCCCCGGCGGGGTCATCTGTTATGGGGTGAATCTGGCGGTTTGGGCAGGGCGAGGTGGATGGCGCGGGCCAGGGCGCGGTAATGCGCGGGTGCCAGAGCATCGGAGAAGAGCCAGAGGCGGCGCTCGGCGCCCTCTTCTGTCTGCAACCTCAGCCAGAGCACACCGGGCAGGATACGGCTGCGGTCATCCAGCCGATGACGTCGGCCTTGCCACTCCAGCCACTCTCCGTCCCAGCAGAGCGCATCGCCCCTCTGCATGACAGGGCGCCAGGCCAGCCAGAGCCCCAGCAACCAGCAGGGGAGAAACAGCCCCCATTGCCAGCCATGGATCAGAGCGGCAACCGGCCAGAGCAACAGCAGAAACAGGGCAAGCAGCAGCATGCGCTGCCGCCGGGAGGGGATGACGGGCATCAGGACCCGCATCGGGGATCAGCTCAGGCGATCATGACGGGCCTGATTGCGCTCCAGGATCAGGGGGATCATGGCGGCGAAATCGGGATCGCTCGGCACACCGTGGCCCATGCTCCAGCGGAACAGTTCAGGATCCTCGCACTCCAGCAGGCGGATGAAGGTCTGCTGCTGTGCTTCGCTCAGGGAGTCGAACTCGTGCTCGAAAAAGGGCATAAATATCACATCCAGCTCGAGCATGCCGCGACGGCAGGCCCACTTCAGGCGGGACTTTTCAATTGGGCTCAACATGGAACTCTCCTTACAAAGACCCGGGGATGGTAGCAGCTGGATTTTCCGGCTGACAAACATTCCTTACGTCTTTACCATGCAGGTCACATACTTTCTGTCTCTGGAATACCATCGTGAGCCTGCCGACCCCTGTTCTTCCTGCCGAGCCAACCCTGTTTCCCCTGACCGATCTGGCCATCACCCGCCTCACCGGCAATGATCGCGTGAAATATCTGCAAGGCCAGGTCACCTGCGACGTCAATACCCTGCAACCGGGCCAAAGCACCCTCGGTGGCCATTGCGACCCCAAGGGCAAGCTGTGGAGCGATTTTCGCCTGCTCTGCCTCGATGAGAGCCTGCTGCTGCTGACCAAGCCGTCGGTGCTGGCGCGCCAGTTGCCCGAGCTCAAGAAATTTGCGGTGTTCGCCAAGGTCGAGATCGGCGAGTTCCAGGGCCAGGCGGTCGGCGTGGCCGGTCAGGGCACAGACACCTGGATCGCCGCGCAATACGGCCTTCAGGAGACCGGCCTCGTCGAGGGGGGCATGGCGGTCAAGGTGGAAGCCGAACGATGGTTGCTGGTGAGCGAACAACCGCTCGATATCGGCTTGCCCGTCGGACAGGAATCACTCTGGTGGGGTCTGGATATCAAGGCCGGCATCCCGCACCTGGAGGCGGTTCATCAGGGTGAGTACATTCCCCAGATGCTGAACCTGCAGGCCCTGGACGGCATCAGCTTCACCAAGGGCTGCTACATGGGACAGGAGATAGTGGCGCGCGCGAAGTACCGCGGTGCCAACAACCGCGCCCTCTTCGTGCTGGCCGGGCAGGCCAGTGGCCCCGTTGCCAGCGGCGATACCCTGGAGATCCAGCTCGGTGACAACTGGCGGCGCAGCGGCATGGTGCTGAACGCCTGGCAGCAGGATGGCCAGCTGTGGCTCACCGCCGTGCTGCCAAAAGACACCGAGGCCGATGCCAGTTTCCGCCTCAAGCAGGAGGAAGGCTCCCGCCTTGCCCTGCAACCCCTGCCCTACTCCCTGACCGAGTAAGGTCGGCTAACGAGGTACCCGCGCCAGCAGGGCCTCCTTCAGCCAGCGCCCCGCCTGCCCGAGCGGGCGGGCGCGATACCACTGCAACTCCAGCTCCAGCTCGGCCTGGGGCATGAAATCCGGCTTGAGTACCACCAGCTCCCCTCGCGCCAGCGGCCGGTGCAGCAGAAACTCGGGCACCGCAGACCAGCCCAGCCCCAGCTTGACCAGCTCCAGGATCCCGAGATCCCCCTCGACCCACCACACCTGGGACGAGAGGCGAAAGCGATGGCGCTCCGTGCCCTCCCGCCGCCCCGTCACCATCAGCTGGCGGGCCCCTTGCAGGTCTCTCTCGTGCAGCGGTGTCTTGTGGGCCAAGGGATGATCCGGGGAGACCACCAGGGGCATGGCGACGCTCCCCAGAGAGCGGGAAACCAGCTCCCGCTCGGGGTGCGCCTTCTGGTAGCTGATGCCGAGCTGGGCCCGCCCGCTCTTGAGCAATTCGGTCACATCCTCCATCAGCGGGAACAGCAGCTCCAGCTCCACCACCGGGTAGCGGCTGGCGAACTCCTCCAGCAGGGCCCCCAGCCAGGGCAGGTGGGAGTCATCGTCGATGGCGAGCGTCAGGCGCGACTCTATGCCGCTGGCCAGCTCCCCGGCAATGGCTTGCAGCCGCTCACTCTGGGCCAGCAGCACCCCCGCCTCCTGGCTGATGCGGGCCCCCGCCTCGGTCAGCACCGGGTAGCGGCCGCTGCGATCGAACAACTCGAGGCCGAGGTCGATCTCCAGGTTGGCAATGGCGGTGCTCACCACCGACTGCGCCTTGCCCAGCCGGCGCGCCGCCGCCGAGAAAGATCCCGTCTCAGCCGCCGCCAGCAACGCCTTGAATTGTTCCAGTGAAGGGGTCATCCGTCTGCTCCTGCTCTGCTCTTGGACCTAGCTATATCTATTTTAACGATAGATACCAACATGAACCTATCGAATAATAGCGATACATTGGTCGCCATCCACAGAAAGAGATAGATAGAGAGACAGATGATGCGTAATACCCGTGACCGCCTGCGCCACGCCATCGGCTTCGAATTGATTGGCCTGCTGATCGCCGCCCCCCTGGCAAGCTGGG
Organism: Aeromonas sp. QDB31; assembly: GCF_027707605.1. Classification (NCBI taxonomy): domain Bacteria; kingdom Pseudomonadati; phylum Pseudomonadota; class Gammaproteobacteria; order Aeromonadales; family Aeromonadaceae; genus Aeromonas; species Aeromonas sp. QDB31. The sequence goes on from NZ_JAPCIX010000008.1 coordinate 82,048, forward strand.
TCACCGGCGTCGGTCTCAACCACATGGGCCCGCTTGCCCTGTTCTTCTCGGTAGTCGCCACCGTCTGGAACTATGTCTACAACATCGGGGTGGACAGGTTGCTGCTACGCCTGCAGGGCCATACCCACAAGAGCCTGTGGCAGCGGGTGCTGCATACCTTGGGTTTCGAGGGGGGCTTGCTGGTCGTCGCACTGCCGGTAATGTCCTGGTGGCTCGACATCGGCCTGCTGGAGGCGCTGGCGCTGGATCTGGGTTTCGTGCTGTTCTACTTGGTCTATGCCTTCATTTACAACTGGAGCTATGACAAGGTGTTCCCCATCCCGGGCCAGGGGGCGCAACGGGTCACGGGTTAACAAGAGGAAGGGAATAAAACGAGGCACCATCATGCGGCTGGCATGATGGTGCTGATCTGGAGCCTCAGAAGACAGGCATTCAGGCTTGCGCCTTTACCTCGTCGGCGGGCGTCTCGATCTGGGCCGATTCCTGGTTCAGCATGGCCTCAAGGTCGCTCTGATATTGGTTCAGCATGCGCTGTGCCGCGACCATGTCCCCCTTGTGCAGACGCTCGAACAGATGGTGCTGCACCACGCCGTTGAGATACTCCACCGTGATGGGTTGCTCCAGGGCGGACAGCAGCTCCTCTTTCTCCAGTTCAGCATTGATTTCATCGACACTGGTACGCAGCAGACCGGCCAGTTGCACCAACATGCGACGCTCGCCTTCACGCAACAGGCTCAACATGCGGTTTCTCTGCTGCTCATTCTGTTGGGTCATACATTTCCTTACGTAGAGTGGGAACAAGCCCGCTCATTCTGCCCTGTCCTTTTCACAGCGTCTATCTCGGGCGCATCACTAATTGAGCGTCCCGCCAGCCGGGCGCGGACCGGGTGCTATTTGCCCCTTTGCCCGGTATAGTAACCGCTGTTCCAGAGGGCCAGAGCGCCCCCGTTGATGAGACTGCCAACCCCATGACCGACGCCATTCTGGTGCTCTGCACCTGCCCTGATGAAGCCAGTGCAGACCTCCTCTGCGAGCACCTCCTCACCCAGCGCCTCGCCGCCTGCATCAACCAGTTACCGGGAGTAAACTCCGTCTATCGCTGGCAGGGGAAAATTGAGCGCGCACGTGAAATCCAGCTCATCATCAAATCCAGGGCCTCGCTGTTCGAGCCCTTGCGTCAGTGCATTCTGGCTCACCACCCTTACCAGGTGCCGGAGATCCTGGCGCTCCCCGCAAGCCAGGGTCATCAACCCTATCTCGACTGGTTGACACAGGAGACCTCATGACACTGTTTCGCCTGCTTTGCCCCCTGCTGCTCCTGCTGAGCCTGCTCGCGGCCCCCGTCCAGGCCAGCAGCCAGGATCTGCTCAACAGTCTCGGCATCGAGACCAATACCCAGCCCAAATTTCTGAAAGTCGACGAGGCCTTCGCCCTCGAGAGCGAGCAGCAGGGAAACAAGCTGCTGCTGACCCTGCGCCTCGCCGACGGCTACTACCTCTATCGCCACAGCATCGGCGTCAAGGGGGACAACCTCGCCTTCGAGGCGCCCGTGCTGCCTGCCGGCACCGAACATGAGGATGACTTCTTCGGCAAGACCCGGGTCTTTTATCAGGAGCTGCAGATCCCCGTCACCCTGACCCAGGTGGGGGACGCCGCCAGCCTCAAGATAAGCTATCAGGGTTGCACCGAGGGTCTCTGCTATCCGCCCACCGACAAGCGGATCCCGGTGCAGCCTCTCACTGCCACCAGTGACGCCGCCGGGCAGGCCGGCCCCGCTGACGCCATCGAGGCGCCAGCCAGCAGCCAGCAGGACAGACTGGCGGCCGCCCTCGGCAGCCAGGGCTTCTGGCTCAGCATCGCCGCCTTCTTTGCGCTCGGGCTGGGGCTGGCATTCACCCCCTGCGTCTTCCCCATGTACCCCATTTTGACCGGCATCATCGCCGGTGCCGGTCAGCACCTCTCCACCCGCCGCGCCTTCCTGCTCTCCTTCGTCTATGTGCAGGGGATGGCGGTCACCTACACCCTGCTCGGGCTGGTCGTCGCCTCGGCCGGCTTGAAGTTCCAGGCCGCGCTGCAGCACCCCTATGTGCTGATCGGCCTCTCCGTCATGTTCGTGCTGCTGGCGCTCTCCATGTTCGGGCTCTATACCCTGCAACTGCCGAGCAGCCTGCAGACCCGGCTGTCAGGCCTCTCCAACCGCCAACAGGGTGGATCCGTGGTAGGGGTTGCCATCATGGGGATGATCTCCGGCCTGGTCTGCTCCCCCTGCACCACGGCGCCGCTCTCGGGGGCGCTTATTTACGTAGCCCAGAGCGGCGATCTCTGGCTTGGCGGCGCGGCGCTCTATGCCCTGTCGCTGGGGATGGGTCTGCCGCTGCTGCTGCTCGGCACCTCGGGGGGCAAGTTACTGCCCAAGGCGGGCGCCTGGATGGATGTGATCAAGCAACTCTTTGGTTTTGCACTGCTGGCGGTGCCCATACTGCTGCTGTCACGGCTCTTGAGCGACCAGATTGCCACCCTGCTCTGGCTCGGCTGGGCACTGGTGCTGTGTGCCTATCTCTATCACCACAACCAGCATCGCACCCACTCGCTCGGCAAGAGTCTCGGCGGCTTCGTGCTGCTGCTGGCGATGATGACTCTGGTGGTGGTCGGCAAGGATCTGCTGCTGCCCGAGCCTGGCGTCAAGGCCAGCACCGGGATCCAGGCTCCTCAATTCATCCGCATCAAGACCCTGGATGACCTCAAGACCCGACTCGAGGCCGCCCGCGGTAAGCCGGTGCTACTGGATCTCTACGCCGACTGGTGTGTCGCCTGCAAGGAGTTCGAGCACAAGACCTTCAGCGATTCCGAGGTGCGAGCACGCTTCGCCGACATGGTGCTGCTGCAGGCTGACGTCACCGCCAACGACGATGCCGATGTGGATCTGCTCAACGGCCTGAACGTGCTGGGGCTGCCGACCCTGATCTTCTTCGATCGCGATGGCAACGAGGTAAGCGGGCAGCGGGTGACCGGCTTTATGGGGCCCGCCGAGTTCCTCGGCCAGCTGGACAAGCTGCGCTAGATGGAGTTGCGGCGCCTGTCATCGGCTCACTCGAGCCACATACAGTGGCTGGAGGAGGTCGTGCTGGCGACGCCTGCCTACAGTTGGCTGACGGAAGGCAAGGCACCCAACCCTGCGGATGCCTTGGAGATACTGCGAGCCTGCCCACCGGGCATAGGAGAGCATGACAAGTTTGTGCTGGCCATCCAGGAGGAAGAGGTGCTGCTTGGCTGCGTCGATCTGGTTCGCGGTTATCCAGATAAGCAGACGGCCTATCTTGGCCTGCTGCTTTTGAAGGAGTGCTGGCAGCGACGGGGGGTTGGTAGCGAACTGGTCGCACGACTCATGGGGATGGCGGCTGGCTGGGGTTGCACCACCCTGCGACTCGGGGTCATCGAGACCAACGCCCCTGCCCTGCATTTCTGGTCGAAACACGGCTTTAAGCAAGTGGATCGCAAGCAGATAGCCGGGTTCACTGGCGATACTCTGGTCATGACGCGCACCGTCAGTCATCCATACCGCCCCGAATCCAGCAACTCGGCCACCGCGCGTTGATTTTTCTGACCATCCCTTGTATATGACTGGCGCCATGGCAAAATTTTCCCTTTCCCGTCTCGCATCATCCGGAGTTTTGATGAAAAAGTGGTTCATCCCCCTGCTGGCCTGCTGGCTCTATGGCTGCAACTCAGGTCCAGGTGAAGAGGCGATCCAGAGCCAGGTCACCGCCAGGCTGCAGGCCGACACGGATCCCGCCCTGTTCGAGATCAGCGACTTCGCCGTGCTCGACAAGGAGGAGCGGATGGAGGGGGTCTATCTCGTCAGGGTGAGCTACCGGCTCCACTTCAAGCAGGGGCTGGATCAGCTGCAGGTACTGCACGACGAGGATCTGGTCTATGACAGGGTCGGCCCCTTCCAGCAGGAGATGGCGCTGATGGAACTGGAGCGCAAATACGGCGAATTCGAGGCAGGCCAGGCCCTGGCGCAGGAGAGCCAGGTCTGGATGATGAAGACAGAGCAGGGCTGGCAATTGGCAGAACCGGCGCAGCAGGGATAAGCGCCCTCCTCCCTGCCGCCAGCCCTCCCCCTTAGACTTACAGCAGATCCTTCATCCGGTGCCACAGCATCCCGAGCGCCAGCAAGGGGGAGCGCAGGGCAGGTCCGCCGGGGAAGGTCATGTGGGGCACGCTACTGAAGAGATCGAAGCCCCGGCTCTCCCCCCTGATCGCCTCGGCCACCAGCTTGGCGGCCATGTGAGTGGCATTGAGGCCGTGCCCCGAGTAAGCCTGGGCATAGAACACATTGGGGTGCTCCTTGAGGCGCCCGATCTGAGGCAGCCGGTTGGCGCCTATGCCTATCATGCCCCCCCACTGAAACTCGATGGCGGTGCCCGCCAGCTCAGGGAAGACCCGCAGCAGCTTGGGCAGCATAAACGCCTTGATGTCCCTGGGATCACGCCCCGAGTAGTTGCAGGCCCCGCCAAACAGCAGGCGACCATCGGCCGACAACCGGTAGTAGTCGAGCGCCACGTTCTGATCGCACACCGCCATGTTTTGCGGCAGCAGCCGCTGGCGCAGCCGTTTCTCCAGCACCTGGGTGGCGAGTATGTAGGAGCCCGCCGGCAGCACCTTGCCCCCCAGTTCGGGATTGAGCTCATTGAGGTAGGCGTTGCAGCCGATCACCAGGTAGTTGGCGCGGCAGCGGCCGTGGGCCGTGGTCACCTCGACCCGTTCGCCATACTCGATGTGGGTCACCCTGGAGTGCTCGAACAGGGCGACGCCCAGGCTGGCTGCCGCACGGGCCTCGCCGAGCGCCAGGTTGAGGGGGTGCAGGTGGCCGGAGCCCATGTCGATCATGCCGCCGATATAGCGATTCGACCCCACCACTGACCTTATCTCCCCCTTGGGGACCAGCCTGACCTCATGCTGGTAGCCCAGGCTGGCCAAGTGCTCGGCATCCTCCTCAAATCCCTTGAGGTGGCGTGACTTGGTGGCGAGGTCGCAGTAGCCCCAGGTCAGATCGCAGTCGATATTGAACCGTGCGACCCGCTCGCGCACCAGCTGCACCGCCTCCAGCCCCATCAGGTCCAGCTCCCGTACCCCTTGCTCGCCTATCCAGCGGGCAAACTGGCTGGTGTCGTGGCCTATGCCGCGAATGAGCTGGCCGCCGTTGCGCCCAGAGGCGCCCCAGCCGATGCGGTTGGCCTCCAGCAGCACCACCTTGTAACCGGCCTCGGCCAGGTTGATGGCGGTGTTGAGGCCGGTGAAACCGCCGCCTATGATGCAGACGTCGGCATCCAGCTCACCGCTGAGCTCGGGCCACTGCCTATGGTCGTTGCGGGTGGCCGCGTAATAGGAGGCCACGTGCTCCTGGTGTCCGTTGTGTCTTCCTGCCTGCATGCTCAGCATCCTGCCTTGGTTGCATTTGTTTACTAAATTAAACGCAGTGTCATCGATAATACCCAGCCCAGGGTCACCATTCCAGCCTCCATGGATCACAGAAATGTAAAAGGTGTCCCGAAGGACACCTTTTTAGGGGCCAGCCGAGGGGCCCAAAATGAAAGAGGCGCCCCGCAGGGCGCCTCTTCAGCAATCAAGATACGGTAACGAATTACAGTACGTTGATGGCGTTCAGGTCGGAGAAGGCTTTCTCCAGACGGGCGATCATGGAAGTCTGACCGGCACGCAGCCATACGCGCGGATCGTAGAACTTCTTGTTCGGCTTGTCAGCGCCTTCCGGGTTGCCCAGCTGGCCTTGCAGGTAGGCTTCGTTGGTCTTGTAGAAGTTCAACAGACCTTCCCAGGTAGCCCACTGGGTGTCGGTGTCGATGTTCATCTTCACGACGCCGTAGGAGATGGATTCGCGGATCTCTTCCAGGGTGGAACCTGAGCCACCGTGGAACACGAAGTCCAGGGACTTGGCCGGCAGACCGAACTTCTCGGAAACGTATTTCTGGGAAGCGTCCAGGATGGACGGGGTCAGCTTGACGTTACCCGGCTTGTAAACACCGTGCACGTTGCCGAAGGAGGCAGCGATGGTGAAACGCGGGCTGATCTTGGACAGACGCTCGTAGGCGTAAGCCACGTCTTCCGGCTGGGTGTACAGGGCGGATTGATCCATGTGGCTGTTGTCCACACCGTCTTCTTCGCCACCGGTGCAACCCAGTTCCAGCTCCAGAGTCATGTTCATCTTGGCCATGCGAGTCAGGTACTCGCAGCAGATGTCGATGTTCTCTTCCAGAGACTCTTCGGACAGATCCAGCATGTGGGAGGAGAACAGCGGCTTGCCGGTTTCGGCAAAGTGCTTCTCGCCCGCTTCCAGCAGACCATCGATCCACGGCAGCAGCTTCTTGGCTGCGTGGTCGGTGTGCAGGATCACTGGAACACCGTAAGCTTCGGCGACGGCGTGCACGTGCTTGGCACCGGAGATGGCACCGATGATGGCAGCCTGCTGGCCTTCCAGCTTCAGACCCTTGCCGGCGGTGAACACGGCACCACCGTTGGAGAACTGAACGATGACCGGGGCTTTGACCTTGGCGGCAGCTTCCAGCACGGCGTTGACGGAGTCGGTACCCACGCAGTTCACTGCAGGCAGAGCGAAGCCGTTCTCTTTAGCGATGGCGAACACTTTCTGAACGTCATCACCAGTGATCACGCCGGGTTTTACGAAGTCGAAAATTTTCTTAGACATGTTTAATCGTCCTGTTCTCGTATGCCGTTAATAAAAAATGGGGGGTTCATCATGAACCGGCACAGCGGCAACATGATAAACGAAACGGGAGGCTTTTGCCCCCCGTCCCGGGTCAATTAGGCTTTGGCGCGCTCTTCGAGAATCGCGACAGCCGGCAGTACCTTGCCTTCTACGAACTCCAGGAAGGCGCCGCCGCCGGTGGAGATGTAGGAGACCTTGTCGGCGATGCCGAACTTGTCGATGGCGGCCAGGGTGTCACCACCGCCAGCGATGGAGAAGGCCGGGGAAGCGGCGATGGCTTCGGCGATCACCTTGGTGCCTTCGGCGAACTGGTCGAACTCGAACACACCGACCGGGCCGTTCCACAGGATGGTCTTGGCGTTCATGATGATGTCGGCCAGGGCCTTGGCAGAGTCAGGGCCGATGTCGAAGATCATGTCGCCGTCGGTCACATCGCTAACGGACTTGATGGTGGCCGGGGTGGACTCGGAGAATTCGGTACCCACGACGACGTCGGTGGTCACCGGAATGTTGGTCTCGGCAGCCAGTTTCTTGGCGGTGTCGATCAGGTCGTGCTCGCACAGGGACTTGCCGACGTTGTGACCGGCAGCGGCGATGAAGGTGTTGGCGATGCCACCACCAACCACCAGCTGGTCAGCGATCTTGGAGAGGGATTCCAGCACGGTCAGCTTGGTGGAGACCTTGGAGCCGCCAACGATGGCAACCATGGGGCGCTCGGGCTTCAGCATGGCCTTGCCCAGGGCGTCCAGTTCACCGGCCAGCAGCGGACCGGCACAGGCAACCGGCGCGAACTGGGCCACACCGTAGGTGGAACCTTCGGCACGGTGAGCAGTACCGAACGCATCCATTACAAAGACGTCACACAGGGCGGCGTATTTTTTGGCCAGCTCTTCGGTGTTCTTCTTCTCGCCTTTGTTGAAACGGCAGTTTTCCAGCACAACCAGCTCACCGGCGGCGACGTCTACGCCATCCAGGTAATCCTTGGCCAGGCGGACCGGGCAGGACAGAGCGTCTTTCAGATAGTTGACTACCGGGGCCAGGGAGAATTCTTCGTTGTATTCACCCTCGGTCGGACGACCCAGGTGGGAGGTGATCATCAGCTTGGCGCCCTTTTCCAGAGCCAGCTTGATGGTCGGCAGCGTCGCCACGATACGTGCATCGGAAGTGACCTTGCCGTCTTTTACCGGCACGTTCAGGTCAGCACGGATCAGAACGCGTTTACCCGCCAGATCCAGGTCGGTCATCTTGATAACAGACATATTCAGTCCTCTATATATTTTCAGGTAATGTTAAAAAAACAGTAACCTTGCGCCCGGTGCAGACTCTCAGCCTGCGGCCATCATGGCCCGGGTGGTATCCAGCATGCGGTTGGCGAAGCCCCATTCGTTATCACACCACATCAACATCTTGACGAGGTTGGCATCGCTCACCCGGGTCTGGGTACCATCAATGATGCAGGAGTGTGCATCATGATTAAAGTCTACGGAGACCAGCGGCTCTTCCGTGTAGTCCAGGATACCCTGTAATGTACCTCTGGATGCCCGTTGCAGGGCTTGATTTACGTCACTAACTGTCACTTTTTTACGAACAGTAATGCTGAGATCCATGGCGGTGACGTTGATGGTCGGCACCCGTACCGCGATCGCCTCGAACTTGCCGGCGAAGTGAGGAAGGATTCGCTCCAACCCCTTTGCCAGCTTGGTATCCACCGGGATGATGGACTGGCTGGCGGCCCGGGTTCGACGCAAGTCGCTGTGATAGGCATCGATGACTTGCTGATCGTGCATGGCCGAATGAATTGTCGTAATAGTACCACAATTTATCTCGAATTCTCGATGCAATGTTTCGATGACGGGCACCACGCAGTTGGTGGTACAGGAGGCATTGGAGACGATCCGCTCCCGCCCCGTCAGCACCTGATGGTTCACCCCGTAGACGATGGTGGCATCCACATCTGCATCCGCTGGATGGGAGAACAACACCTTGCCCGCTCCCGCCCCCAGATGCAGTTCGGCATCGGCCCGGGAGCCGAACACCCCGGTGCAGTCCAGCACCACATCCACCCCCAGCGCCCGCCATGGTAGCCGCGACGGATCCCGCTCGGCGAACAGGGAGATGAGATCCTCCCCCACCAGCATGCTGCTGCCAGCCAGCTGCACCGGGTAGCGGAACCGGCCGTGGCTGGTGTCGAAGCGGGTCAGATGCACCATGGCCTCCGGGGCCGCCAGTTCGTTGATGGCGACTATCTTAAGCTGGTTATCGCGGCCGCTCTCGTAGAGGGCGCGCAACACGTTGCGGCCGATGCGCCCGTATCCGTTGATGGCAATCTTGATCATGAAAAATCTGTGTCCTTACCTGCGACAAAGTGACGGGTCCCTGACTGGCTCACGACAGCAGGGCCTCCTTGAAGACGCCTCTGGCCAGCAGCGCGGCCCCGAACACCCCGGCACTGTCTCCCAGGGCCGGCGCTATGATGGGGGTGGCGAAGCGGGGGTTGAAGAGGAATGGCAGTACCGTCTGCCGACCGACGCTGTAGAGGCTCTGCACGTTGCCCACACCGCCACCGATGACGATAACGTCCGGATCCAGGATGTTGACCACGTTGGCCAGGGCCTGGCCGAACAGCAGGTGCAGCCGGTCCATGGTGAGTCTGGCGATGTGATCGTGGGCACTGGCCGCCGCTATCTGGGCCAGTGACAGATGGCGCTTGGCCTTGGCCTCATACCAGGCCTCCAGCGCCGGGCCGCTGATGAAGGTCTCGACGCAGCCGCGCTTGCCGCAGTAGCACTCGGGGCCATCGGGAGAGAGCACGTTGTGGCCCCACTCACCGGCGATGCCGTGATGACCGTTGAGGATCTGGCCGTTGATGACGATGCCTGAACCCACCCCTGTGCCCATGATGATGCCGAACACCACCTTGGCATCCGGATGGTGCTGGCGCACCGCCCCCAGATGGGTTTCCGCCAGGGCGAAGCAGTTGGCATCGTTGGCGATCAGTACCGGAATGCCGAGCCTGCGCTCCAGATCTTCCTTGAACGGCTTGCCGTTGAGTTCAGTGGTGTTGCAGTTCTTCATCAACCCGGTCTGGGGATCCCGCGCCCCCGGGGTGCCCATGCCGAGGATGGCGGGACGCTGGCCGAGCCGCTCGGCGCACTCGTCCACCAGCCTGGCTATCTGACCTATCATGTGCTCGTAACCGCCACGGCGCTCGGTGGGGATGCGATGGCGCAGCAGCACCTCGTCACCATCGAGCACCACGCACTCGCACTTGGTTCCGCCAAGATCGATTCCCCAGTCCCATGCACTCTTGCCCATCCTGCCTCCTGCCATGTTCGACGACGCCCTCACCCGGTCGTCAGGAGGCGCACTCGCCCATCCTGTCCGCGACCCTGTTCAGTGGTGGTGCAGTGTAACCCGAGCGGTGACCAGGATGCAGCCCCCGTGAGGCCGGGCAGCAAAACGGGGCCCGCAGGCCCCGTTATCGTTGTGCTGTCTGCCGCGCTCAGCGGCCGTGGTACTGAGCCGACAGCTCGTGCACCGCGTTCACAAACACCCCGGCGTGCTCCGGATCCACATCCTGATGGATGCCGTGACCCAGGTTGAAGACGTGGCCGTTGCCGCTGCCAAAGCCCGCCAGAATGGTGGCGACCTCTTCGCGGATACGCGCAGGCGCGGCGTAAAGCATGGAGGGATCCATGTTGCCCTGCAGCGCCACCTTGTCACCGACCCGGCGCTTGGCGTCGGCAATGTCGGTGGTCCAGTCCAGTCCCAGCGCATCGCAGCCGGTGGCGGCGATCTGTTCCAGCCACTGGCCGCCATTCTTGGTGAACAGGGTGACCGGCACGCGGCGCCCCTCATTCTCACGGATCAGGCCATCGACGATCTTGTGCATGTACTGCAGGGAGAAGTCGCGGTAGTCCCGCGGGGTCAGCACGCCGCCCCAGGTATCGAACACCATGACTGACTGGGCACCGGCCCTGATCTGGGCGTTGAGATAGGCGATCACGCTGTCCGCCAGCTTGTCCAGCAGCAGGTGCAGGGTCTGCGGCTCGGCGTACATCATCTGTTTGATCTTGGTGAACGCCTTGGAGCTGCCCCCCTCCACCATGTAGGTGGCCAGGGTCCAGGGGCTGCCGGAGAAGCCGATGAGCGGCACTTCGCCCTTGAGCTCGCGGCGAATGGTGCGCACCGCGTTCATCACGTAGCCGAGTTCGTCTTCCGGATCCGGAATGGGCAGCGCCTGCACATCGGCCATGGATTTGATGGGTCGCTCGAAGCGGGGGCCTTCGCCGTGTTCGAAGTAGAGGCCGAGCCCCATGGCATCGGGCACGGTCAGGATGTCGGAGAAAAGAATGGCGGCATCGAGCGGGTAGCGGCGCAGCGGCTGCAGGGTGACTTCACAGGCCAGCTCGGCGTTGCGGCACAGGGACATGAAGTCCCCCGCGACGGCGCGGGTCGCCTTGTATTCCGGCAGGTAGCGGCCAGCCTGGCGCATCATCCATACCGGGGTCATGTCCACTTCCTGGCGCAGCAGGGCACGCAGGTATCGATCGTTCTTCAGCTCTTTCATCCCAGTTCCTGAGTTCATATCCAGCATAAAATGGCGGATATGATACCACTTTGTGCAAGGCTAAGGGCGGCACAAACGCACCGCAGGGTCGCCGGAGTGCAAAGATGTGAGGGGGCGCAAACCAGGGCCCCGCTTTTCAGGAGGCGCCGCCCCTCATCACGCCTCTGCGAGGCACAGCTCGATCAGCCGCCGCGCTATGGTGCCGTGGGGGGGCAGCCGTGGCAGCCGGTCTGCCTCGAAGAAGTCGGCGGCCACCAGCTCCTCATCCTGCACCCGGATCTCGCCGCTCTCGTAGTCGGCGGTGAAGCCCATCATCAGGCTGTGGGGGAAAGGCCAGGGCTGGCTCGCCACGTAGCGCACGTTGCGCACCCGGATGCCGCTCTCCTCGAACACCTCCCGCGCCACGCACTGCTCGAGATTCTCACCCGCCTCCACGAAGCCGGCCAGCACTGTGTACATGGGATCGTCCGCCTGATAGTGACGGCGATGGGCTGCCAGCAGGATCGCCGGCCCCTTGCGCACCGCCACTATGATGCAGGGGGAGATGCGCGGGTAGACGACGTGACCCTGCCGGCACATCTGTGCCCACTCCCCCGCCTTGGGGGTCATGGGGGCGCCGCACTCGCCGCAGAAGTTGTGGGTACGGCGGAAGGTGGCGAGCTGCCAGGCGCGCCCGGCGAGGCGAAAACCCTCTTCGTCCCCCGCCACCATCAGCTGGCGCAGCCCCGCCAGAGAGGCGATCTCGGCATCCGGTCCCAGATCCAGCAGCAGGCAGGGCAGTCCGTCCCACTCGTCGAAAGCCTCGAAATGGGCGGCGTGCAGATGGGCGGGCAGGCTGGCCTTGGGGCCCTGGGGGATCTGCCCCCGTTCATCCAGCAGGACGAGGTGATCGCCTCCCAGCACGAACCAGCGGGCCTGTTCGGTTGATGACATATGTTGAAGGCTCTTGTTGAGAAGGGTGCGCAGGGCACGGGTCTTGGGCTCATCTTACGACCGCAGAGGCCCCCTGGCGACCCCCGAACGGGTCAAGATCCCGCCCGGCGCGCCCATGAAAAAAGGCCGCCGTGGCGACCTTTCTCTTGGCGATCGCCCGGGCGATCAGTTCATCCAGCGCTCGCTGCTCTTGCGACGACGCGGCAGCATGGGGAGGAGAATGCCGAGCAGTATGCCGCCGAGCACCATGGCACCACCGCGGATGAACCAGTCCATCTGCATGTCGTGCTCCTGGTTGTCATAGCTCTGAGTCAGGGCGTCGTTCTGCTCCTTGAGGCTGCTCATCTCGGTGCTCTGGCTGGCGAGCTGGGCCTTCAGGCTGGCGATCTCCTTGCTTTGCTCGGTGATCTGGCCATCCTTCTCGGCGAAGCGTCGCTCGTTGTCGCCATTGAGGTTCAGCAGACGGGCCTTGGCCTCATCCAGCTCTTTCTGAACCTGGGGCAGGCGCTCGCGCAGGCTGATCTCCGCCTGCAGCTCGCTGTTCTTGATCCAGCCTTCACGACCACGGCCGTCCACCACCTGGGTGAAACCGGCGTCGTTGTTCACCGCCTTGACCTCCAGCGGCTCACCAGCCTTGACGCTGCCGAGGATCCGGTACTGGGTGCCAGGACCGTTGTGGATATAGGTAAAGATGTTGTCTGAGACATAACGGGTATCGGCCAGTACCTGTTGGGCACACAAGCAGATCAAGATCCCGAGAAGGGCGCGCATGGTCGATCGATTCTCTTCGTTGAATTAGGTTGCAGGCCGAATGTTAAGCCGCCAGCGGGTCAAAGGACAAGCAAAGAAAAGCGGCGCCCCCCTGACTGAGAGGCGTCTCACCGTCTCTCCCGTTTGCCACGCGACCATTCCAGACGCCGCAGGCTACTTCTGTTGCAATGCCCTCACCTCGGCACGCAGGGCCTTCAGCTCCTGCAACAGTTGCGCCTGCTGCTCGCTCTGCTGGCGTCGCCACAGGGTGGTGTCGTCATTGGTCTTGCCGGGATGCACGAACAGGCTGGCCATGAAACCGCTGAGGGCGCCAAACAGACCCACACCAAACAGGATGAGCAGGCTGGCGACGAAGCGCCCCTCCTCAGTCTTGGGTACCAGATCCCCGTAACCCACGGTCGAGAGCGTGACCAGCGTCCACCAGAAGGCGTCATAGGGGGTCTGGATCAGGCTGCCTGGCTGGCCCGTCTCCAGCCAGTACATGACGCCGGAGCCCACCCCCAGCAGCAGGAAGAAGAGGAAGAGGATGCCGGAGAGGGTCGTCTCGTTGCGCTCCCGGCGAAACATGCCCAGCAGGTCCGGCCTGTCTCGCAGCAGCTGATAGACCCGCCACAGCTGGATCAGTCGCGCCCAGCGCAGCTGTTCCACCATGGGCAGGCTGCCCGGCAGATAGAACCAGTTGGCCTTGAAGAAGGCCATCCGATTGGGGGCCCGCACCCAGCCGTAAGCGAAGTGGGCGAGGAAGAAATAGCAGATCAGGCTATCGACGTCATAGAAGAGTTGCAGGGTCTGCGGACTCCACTCACTGTGGCCCCACCAGCGGGCGCAGACCAGAGAAACGGAGATCACCGACAGAAACGCCATCAGCAGATCCATGGCGCGCAGGTGAGTTAAGTGATGTCGCATACAATTTCCTACTTTAGGCACGGTGCGAATTAATAAAAAGGAAGATAATGCCGATATTCCTGAGGACAAAGGAAAACCGGCCATTAAGAAGGAGAAAGATTATGCAGTTAAACTCGCTGGAGAGGCGAATGAGCAACATCCGGTTGGTGCCCAAGGTGGTGCTGCTCATGGTGTTCAGCACGCTGCTCTTGCTGGCCAAGCTCTGGTTCGATGCCAGCAACCTGGAAGCCACCCTGCTCGGCGAGGGCATAGACGCCACCAAGGCCAATGCCATTGCCGATCGTCTGCTCTGGACCGGTCTGATGGAGACGGCGCTGATGGGGGTCGTCTTCGTGGTGCTGCTGCTGACCGGCTCCCGGCTCATGGTCAAGCAGGTGCATTATCTGGTGGGTCTGCTGGAGCGCTTCGCCCGCAAGGATCTCAGCCACAGCGTGCTGCTCAAGTCCCGGGACGAGTTCGGGGACATCGCCAAGGCGGTCGCCCATTCCCAGGATAACCTCAAGGAGGTGTTCGGCACCCAGCGCGCCGCCTGCAAGGAGCTCAATGACATCGCCTCCCAGGTGACGCTTTGCATGGAGGAGGCGAACGAGGCGATCAACGAGGAGTTCACCCAGATAGAGCAGCTCGCCAGCGCCATGAGCCAGATGGTGGGCGCCATTCGCGAGGTGGCCAACCATGCGGAACAGGCCTCCCACGCCACCTTTGATGCCAGCGCCCTGGCCGAGGAGGGCAGCCGCTGTGTGGCCGCCACCGTCAGCACCATAGACACCCTCTCCGGCAACATCCAGCGCTCCTCTGCCGTGGTCAACGAGGTGGAGCACGGGGTCGATCGCATCGGCTCAGTGGTGGACACCATCCGCAGCATCTCCGAGCAGACCAACCTGTTGGCCCTGAACGCAGCCATCGAGGCCGCCCGCGCCGGTGAGGCGGGGCGCGGCTTCGCCGTGGTCGCCTCCGAGGTGCGCGAACTCGCGAACCGGGCCCAGGCCGCCACCGTCGAGATCCAGAAGATGATCGAGCTGTTGCAGGGCAATGCCCGCCAGGCTGTCGGCCTGATGGCCGAGAGCGTTCAGCAGGCGGACAAGGGGGTGGCGCAGGTGACCCAGGCCGGCGATCAGCTCGCCACCATAGTGCAGCGGGTGCAGGGGGTGGCCGACATGAACCGCCAGATCGCCGCCGCCTCCGAGCAGCAGAGCTCTGTGGCCGAGGAGATGAACGCCAACCTGGAGCAGGTCAAACAGGTGGTGGAAGGCTCCGTGGTGGTGCTGCGGGAGCTGAAAGATGCCTCCGAACTGGTGGAGCACCACAGCCAGACGCTGGACAATCATATCCAGGCCTTCAAGCTGGCCTGAGGCCGTGATTTGAGTAAACTGGAAGGCCCCGCGAGGGGCCTTTTTCATTTCATCTCATGTCACGGCAAGGAGCCAGGATGCAGCACACCCAATCCCCACTGGAGATCAGCGACGACAAGGGACGCCTCGATGTCCCGCTCATTCACCGTTTCCTGTCCGAGGAGGCCTACTGGAGTCTCGGCATTCCCCTCTCCACGGTGCAGCGGGCCATCAATCATTCCCTGTGCTTCGGCGGCTATGTCGACGGCCAGCAGGTGGCCTTCGCCCGGGTCATCACAGACCGGGCCACCTTCGGCTATCTCTCCGACGTCTTCGTGCTGCCCGCCCATCGCGGACACGGCCATAGCAAGGCGTTGATGGCGGCTATTGTCGACCATCCCGCCTTGCAGGGGCTGCGCCGCCTCATGCTGGCCACCTCGGATGCCCAGGGCCTCTATGCCGGTTTTGGCTTCGCGCCACCTCGCGCCCCCGGCAGCCTGATGGAAAAGTACGACCCCGAGATCTATCGGCGCCCCTGAGCCCGCGCCGGCGGCCCATTTTCCCCGCCGGCTCATGCTTCTCTCTCCCGGGCTGTGACGCGAGCACGGGACAATGCTAGATTGGCTGCCGGTGTTTTCATTCCCTCTGCAGACCCGTTAATCACAAGGACGGCAACCGTGGCCCAGCATTCCTCTTCTCTTCCCTCATCGCCAGCATCCCTCTCTACTCTGTCTCCATTGCTGCAGGATCAGGCCGGGCGCCAGTGGCAGCGGCTGGTCGAGCTGGCGCCCGACTATGACGCCCTGCCCGATGCGATTCGCCAGACCCTGCTGACCCTGTTTGGCCTCTCCGATTTTGTCGCCGACTCCCTCATCAAGCAACCCGAGCTGCTGGCGCAGACCCTGGCCTCCGGGGATCTGGCGCTGTCCGAGCGCTGGCCCGCCTACGAGGGCGATCTGGCGGCCCTGCTCGCCGAAGTCCATGACGAGGAGGCGCTCAAGCGCGTGCTGCGCCAGTTCAGACGCAGCCGCATGCTGGTGATCGCCTGGCGCGAGCTGCTCGGGGAGTCAGAGGTCGAAGAGAGCTTTATCCATCTCACCAGGCTCGCGGACGCGCTGATCTGCGGCGCCCGGGACTGGCTCTACGCCAAACAGTGCGCCGAGCTCGGTACCCCCATGGACGGCAACGGCGACCCCCAGCCCCTGCTCATCCTCGGCATGGGCAAGCTGGGTGGCGGCGAGCTGAATTTCTCCTCGGACATCGACCTCATCTTCACCTTCCCCGACAACGGCTACACGGTCGGCGGGCGACGGGAGCTCGCGAACCAGCAGTTCTTCATCAAGCTGGGGCAGCGCCTCATCAACGCCCTGCACCAGCCCACCCAGGATGGTCAGGTGTTTCGGGTCGACATGCGGCTGCGCCCCTTTGGCGAGGCGGGGCCGCTCGCCATCTCCTTTGCCGCCATGGAGGACTACTACCAGCACCATGGCCGCAACTGGGAACGCTACGCCATGGTCAAGGCACGGGTGCTGGGGCCCCAGTGCGAACACGCCCAGGCCCTCACCGAGCTGCTGCGCCCCTTCGTGTTCCGCCGCTACATCGACTTCGGCGTCATCGACGGCCTGCGCCAGATGAAGGCGATGATAGCCGCCGAGGTGCGCCGCAAGGGACTGGAGGGCAACATCAAGCTGGGAGCCGGCGGCATCCGCGAGGTGGAGTTCATCGCCCAGGCGCTGCAGCTCATTCGTGGCGGTCGCGAGCCCGCCCTGCGGGTGCGTCACCTGCCCGAGGCCCTGGCGGCCATAGCCCAGAGCGGCGCCCTCGACGAGGAGCGCTGCGCGCGCCTGCTCCAGGCCTATCGCTTCCTGCGCCGGGTCGAGAACATATTGCAGGAGATAGGGGATCAGCAGACCCAGACCCTGCCCACCGAGGAGCGGGATCGCCAGCGACTGATCGCCGCCACCGGGTTCGCAGACTGGGAGCGCTTCATGACGCACCTCGACGAGGAGATGGCCATAGTCCATCAGGAGTTCGTCGCCGTGGTGGGGGAAGAGAAGGAGGCCCCCGCCCACCTGGAACAGCTCTGGCTCGATCTCTGGCGCACCGAGCTCGATGCCGCCGAGCTGGAGAAGCTGCTCACCGCCCAGGGGGTGACCGAGCCTGCGCCGCTTTGCGCCGCTCTGCTGCGCTTCAAGGAGGAGTACAAGCGCCGCCAGGTCGGGCCCCAGGGGCGCATCGCCCTGGACTGGCTGATGCCCGAGCTGCTGCGACTGGTGGTGGCGAGCCGAGAGCCCGCCCGCCTGTTCGAGCGGGTCTGTACCCTGCTGACCCGCATCTTCACCCGCAGCGCCTACCTGCAGCTGCTGGCGGAGAACCCCGCCGCCCTGCGCCAGCTGGTGCGTCTGTGCGACGAGAGCAACCTGGTGAGCGAGCAGCTCGCCCGCTACCCCATCTTGCTGGACGAGCTGCTGGATCCCCAGCACCTCTACCACCCCACCCCGCTGGATCAGTACAAGCCCCAGTTGCGCCAGTTCCTGCTGCGCATCCCCGAGGAGGACGTGGAGCAGCAGATGGAGGCGCTGCGCCAGTTCAAGCAGGTGCAGCTGCTGCGCATCGTCGCCGCCGACATCGCCGGCGCCCTGCCGCTGATGAAGGTGAGCGACCACCTCACCTGGCTGGCGGAGGCCATCACCGAAGAGGTGGTCAATCAGGCCTGGGCCCAGATGAGCGAGCGCTACGGGGTGCCCCCCGAGGTGGCGCTGAGCGGCCAACGCGGCTTCGCCGTGGTGGCCTACGGCAAGCTCGGCGGCATCGAGCTCGGCTACGGCTCGGATCTCGACCTGGTGTTCCTGCACGGCGGCGACCCCAACAGTTACACCGACGGGCGCAAGCCCATCGACAGCCGCCAGTTCTACCTGCGCCTGGCCCAGCGGATCCTGCACCTGTTCAGCACCCGCACCCCGTCCGGCATCCTCTACGAGATCGACATGCGGCTGCGCCCCTCCGGCGACGCCGGCCTGCTGGTCTCCTCCCTCGCCGCCTATGAGCAGTATCAGCAGCACGAGGCCTGGACCTGGGAGCATCAGGCCCTGGTGCGGGCGCGTCCCATCTATGGCGATGATGCGGTGATCGCCGAGTTTGCCCGCATCCGCCGCGCCGTGCTGGCCAAGGATCGCGACCTGCCGACCCTGGCCCGCGAGGTGCGCGAGATGCGCCACAAGATGCGGGATCACCTGTTGAAAGCTGGCGAGGGAGAGTTCGACCTCAAACAGTCCCCGGGCGGCATGGTGGACATAGAATTCATCGCCCAGTACCTGGTGCTGGCCCACGCCTGCGGCGAGCCGGAGGCCCTGACCCGCTGGTCGGACAACGTGCGCATCTTCGACGAGTGCGTGATGGCGGGGGTGTTGACCCTGGACCAGGCGGAGGGGCTCAAGCACGCCTATCTGGAGATCCGCAACCAGGGCCATCGCCTCAACCTCTCGGAGATCTCCCGCAAGGTGGGGGACGATCAGCTGCTGACCGAGCGGGGCCATGTGCTGGCGGTCTGGCAACAGCTGCTGGGGGAGTAAGGATCCCACCGTATCAGCAACAAGGGGCGCCATGGCGCCCCTTGTTGTACCCACCCTCGGGTCAGGATCAGCGCCCGCCAGCCACGTCGATAAAGGTACCTGTGGCGTAGGAGGCCTCGTCCGACAGCAGCCAGGCGATGGCGGCGGCGACCTCGCGGGGTTCGCCGCCCCGTTGCAGCGGAATATGGCTCTTGACCCTGTCTACCCGGCCGGGCTCGCCGCCGTCCGCATGCATGTCGGTGTAGATGAAACCTGGACGCACGCCGTTGACCCGGATCCCCTGGGCTGCCACCTCCAGAGACAGCCCTCTAGTCAGCACGTCTATGGCCCCCTTGGCGGCGGCATAGTCCACATACTCCCCGGGGGAGCCCAGGCGCGCGGCGGCGGAGGAGACATTGACGATGGCGCCGCCCGGTGCCATGCGGCGCACCGCCTCGCGGCAACAGAGAAAACAGCTGGTGACATTGGTGGTCAGGGTCTTGTTGATCCGCTCTGCGCTCATCTCCAGCACTCTCATCTGGGGCAGCAAGATGCCAGCATTATTGACCAGATGAGTGATGGTGCCGAGCCGCGCGTCCATCTCCTCGAACAGGCGCACCACCTCGGCCTCCACGCTGACATCCGCCTGCACCGCTATGCAGGAGACCGGGTGCTGCGCCCGGATCTCGGCCAACAGCGCCTCGGCACTGGCCCTGTCATGGCGATAGTTGAGGCAGAGGTGATACCCCTGCCCCGCCAGATAACGGGCCGTCGCGGCCCCTATGCCTCTGCCGCCGCCGGTGATCAGCACCCGTTTGTTCATGAACCCTCCTGGTTCCCGGTTTTGATGACTGCCACGGATATCACCCCATGTTCCTGATCAGGCCTCACCCCATGGCGACCTGCGTCACAACAAAGAGCCCGCACGGGGCGGGCTCTGGATGGCATCAGCGGGAGGTGGGCTATTTGAACAGGCCCTTGAGCAGCTGGTCGGCTACCCCCTTCACCCCTTCGTCGTCGGCCTTGTCGCCCAGCAATTTCTTGAGGCCGCGCTCGGCCTCCTTGCGGGCCTTCTCCTCCAGCACCTTGTTGTTGCTGAGCAGTTCCTTCACGTCGAGCCGGTAGCTCGGTGCCTGCCAGTGGCCGCCGATACGCACCGGAATGGTGACGTCCTTGAGCTCATCCACGCTCTTGCCCCCCTGGCCCTTGCTGCTCTCCACCACTGAGGTGAGGAACAGGAAGTCGAGGGTCTCGGGAACCAGGGCGGTCTGGCCCTGGCCCTTCACCCGCAGGGCGGGGGCGAGCAGCTGGATGTCGTCGCTGCGCGCCACGCCATTGGCGATCTGGAAGCTGGCGGTCAGGGCGCTGAAGTCGGTCTTGCGCACCTCCTTCACCTGATCCGCCCCCTTGCCGGTCAGGGTGGCCCGCGCCTCGCGGATCATCTCCGCCAGGTTGATGCCGTGCAGGGCACCGTCGCTCAGCCTGAGGCTCACCTTGCCCTGCATCTGGCTGCGCAGCGCCTGCTCGGAGAGACCGATGCCCTGCACCTGCACCTCGAGATCCCCCTTGCCTTCCAGTCGATCGTTCTGGGCCAGGGTCTGCAGCAGCGGGCGAATATCCACCCCCTGTATCCGCTTGTGTACCTGATAGCGGGCGGGTTGCTGGCGGGCATCGAGCATGCCATTCGCCGTCACCCGACCACCGGCCACCCCGGCGCCGAACTGCTTGAGGTTGAGCTGGCCACCGGCCAGGGCGAGCTGCAGATCCACGGCGTTGAGATCCAGCCCCTTCAGCCGCAGGCTACCCAGTTGCAGCCGACCGGCCAGATCCACCGTCTTGAGAGTGGAGAGATCGGGCTCCATGGTGGAGAGCGCCTTGGCAGCGGCAGCCTGCGCCTTCGCCCCTGCCGGAGCAGCAGCCCCCGAGGTGGCCGCAGCGGGCGCCGCCTTGGCTGGCTGACCGAGCCAGGCATCGAGATCGAGTTTTTCCCCCTTGAGATCGAACTCCCCTCTGGGCACGCTCCCCAGCCGCACGGTGCCGTTGCCGCTGAGCAGGGCCTCGTCCGCCCCCAGCACCAGGTTGCTCAGGGTGACGCTCTGCTTGTCGAGCTCCGCGCGGGCAAAGCCTGCCAGCTTCAGTTGCATCTGCGGGCGTGGCAGGCCATCGCCACTGAGCTTGGCGGCCAGCACCGCATCCGACATCTCCACCAGTTGCAGCCCCTGATCGAGCCGCGCCTTGAGGGTGCCCTCCAGGGTACCTGCCAGGGTCGGCTTGTCCGCCGCCCCCTGGGCGCCGCTCAGGTTAAGGGTCAGGCTGCTCCACTGCCCCAGCGCCAGCCGATCGGCCTTGAGGGAGAAGGCATCGAGCCGCTGCGATGGCTGGCTCAGGCTGCCGCTGAGGCTGAGATCCTTCAGCTCGCTGGCCTTGGCCTCCCGGGCCAGCTTGAGCTGGGTCTGCCCCTTGAGATCAAAGTTCAGCTCCCCGCACGCGCCCTTGGCGGCCAGGGTCACCGGTACCCACTCCCCCGGGGTCAGCTGACCCAGATCGAGGTCGAGCCGGTCGAGACGGGAGACGGCGCCGCTGCGATCGTCCCGCACCAGGGCGCTGGCCTCCACCAATGCCACCCCTTGCAGGCTGATCTGCCAGGGCTTCTCGTCGCTGGCGACAGCAGCGGCAGGCTGGCTCTCGCCGGCTGAGGGTTGTTTGTCGGCAGCAGAGGCCTTGACCAGGCCATTCAGGTTGGAACTGCCATCGGCCCGAGTCTGGATAAAGAGATGAGCGCCACTGAGCGTCACCTTGCCGATCTCCAGCCGGTGGGAGAGCAGCGGCAGCAGGGCGACAGAGGCGTCACCCTGCGCGAAGCGGAGCAGGTCAGGCTCGGCAAACCCGGCGGGGTTGCGAAGCTGCACCTTCTCGAGAGAGAGACCAAGGCTTGGCCAGAAGCGCCAGCCGATATCCCCTTCCATCACCAGCTCGCGGCCCGTGCTCTTGCGCACCTGCTCCGCCAGTTGGGGCTTGAATTGATTGGGGTCAATCAGGGACACCAGGGCGGCGATGGCCACCACGGCGGCCAGCGCCAACCCCAGCAGGATGTAGATGATCTTCTTCACGACGAACTCCTCAATGCAGATCCTGTGGCTGACTATACCACCGGGGGCGCGGCGCAGGCTGTACCGACCCCAAAACGGGCAAATGGCGAGACAGGGATGGTCGCTCCCGCCTGTCCCAGCACAAAAAAGGGCCCCGCAGGGCCCTGGTCTCACTGGATGGTCGGCAGTTGCCGGTAGCCCATCTCGTAGAGGGTGAAGGCATAGATGTCCGCGCTCTGCTCGATAAGCTTCGCCACCGGCGTGCCCGCCCCGTGCCCGGCATTGGTCTCGATGCGGATGAGCTGGGGATGGGGGCCAGCGTCGTCCGCCTGCAAGGTGGCGGCGAACTTGAAGGAGTGAGCTGGCACCACCCGGTCGTCGTGATCCGCCGTGGTCACCAGGGTCGAGGGGTAGCTGACCCCGGACCGCACCTGGTGCAGCGGCGAGTAGCCCTTCAGGTACGCGAACATGGCCTCGTTGTCGGCGCTGGTGCCGTAGTCGTAGGCCCAGCCCGCCCCGGCGGTGAAGCTGTGGTAGCGCAACATGTCGAGCACCCCCACCGCCGGCAGCGCGACCCGCATCAGATCCGGCCGCTGGGTCATGACAGCCCCCACCAGCAGACCGCCGTTGGAGCCACCGCGGATCGCCAGCCGATCGGTGCGGGTGTAGCCCTCGGCCTTGAGATACTCGGCCGCCGCGATGAAGTCGTCGAACACGTTCTGCTTGTTCATCCTGGTGCCTGCCAGGTGCCAGGCCTGGCCGTACTCACCGCCCCCGCGCAGGTTGGCCACCGCATAGACGCCCCCCAGATCCAGCCAGCTGGCCACCGACACGCTGAAGCTCGGGGTCAGGCTCACGTCGAAACCGCCATAGCCGTAGAGGATGGTCGGATTGCTGCCATCGAGTTTCAGCCCCTTGCGGTAGCTGATGATGAGCGGCACCCGGGGACCGTCCTTGCTCTGGTAGAAACGCTGCTCGGAGACGTAGTCCTCTGGCTTGAACGGCGCCGCCGAGGCACGATAGAGGCTGATGGCGCCGCTCTTTGGCTCGAACCGGTAGAGGGTGAGCGGCTGGGCATAGCTCTCGAAGCCGAAGTAGAGGGCGGGATCGTCGTGCTTGCCCTTGAAGCCGCTGACGCTGCCAAGGCCGGGCAGCGCCACCTCGCGCACCCGCTTGCCCTCATAGTCGAACTGCTCGACCCGGGCGGTGGCATCCACCATGTACTCGGCGAACAGGTAGCCGCTGCCGCTGTGCACCGTCAGCACCTGCTGGCGTTCCGGGATGAGATCGCGCCACTGTTCGGGGCCCGGGTTGGCGGCGTCCACCGTCACCAGCCGGCCGTTGGGGGCGTCCCGGTTGGTCAGCAGGTAGAGGGTGCTGCCCTTGTTGTCCACCAGACTCACGTCCGCCTCCAGATCCCCCTGCACCGTCAGCAGCGGCGCGTTCTCCTGGCTCAGATCCTTCACATAGAGGCGGTTGCCGGAGGTGGAGTTCGCCGCCGAGATGAGCAGGAAGCGATCATCTTCGGTGATACTGGCCCCCACGTAGCGGTGGTGCTGGGCCGGGATGGCACCAAACACCAGCCGGTCATCCTCCTGCGCCGTGCCGAGACGGTGGAAATAGACCTTGTGCTGATCGGTCTTGGCCGACAGCTCGCTGCCGTCCGGCTTGTCGTAGCTCGAGTAGAAGAAGCCCTCGTTGCCGAGCCAGCTGATGCCGCTGAACTTCACATCCTTGAGGGGCGCCTCCAGCGGCTGTTTGCTCTCTACGTCCATCAGGTGGATCTCGCGCCAGTCGCTGCCGGCCAGAGACAAGGAGTAGGCCAGGATGCGGCCATCGCGGGAGAAGCTCAGCTGATCCAGCGCCGTGGTGCCGTCGGGGCTGAGGGTATTGGGATCGAGGAACACCTCGGCCGGTTTGCCCTCCAGCTGGCGCCACAGCACGTTCTGGTTCTGCAGGCCGTCGTTCTTGAAGAAGTAGTGGTAGCGCCCCTCGCGAAACGGCGCCCCCTCCTTGGCGTAGTTCCAGGAGGCGGCCAGCTTCTCCTTGATGACGGCGCGATACGGGATCTGTGCCAGGTAGTCCTGGGTCACGGCGTTCTGGGCCTTGACCCAGGCCTCGGTCTCGGGGCTGCGATCATCCTCCAGCCAGCGATAGGGGTCGGCCACGGCCTGGCCGAAGTAGTGATCCACCTGCTCACCCTGGCGGGTGACGGGGTAGTGAAGGCGGGTTTTCCCTGACATGGCATCCTCTTCGGTTGACTGGCCACTGCACGCACACAGCAGTGACAGGGCCAGCAGGCTGACAATGGCTCGCATCGAGACGGCTCCCTGCGGTTTGAATGAAGCGGGCAGGTTAGCAAAGAGTGCCGGACGGCCCAACCCCCCAACGGGTCCGCCCTCACCAACCAAAGCCTGCGCCTGCTCTGTGAGCCAGCTCCCCCTGCCCGTGAGCGGTCTGTGCCATCCTGACATGGAGAACAATGAGAGGAGAGCAGCATGTGGATCGAGGCGGAGCCCGTCTATGGCGCCCTGGTGTCACTGGCCATCGGGCTCATCATCGGACTGGAACGGGGCTGGCAGGTGCGCCAGCTGGGAGACAACCAGCGCATCGCCGGGATGCGCACCTATGGTCTCATCGGTCTGCTCGGCGGGGTGTGCGCCCTGCTGCTGCCCACCCTGGGCGCCTGGCTGGCCCTGCTCGGCCTGCTGGCGGTGGTGGCAGGCTGCGGTCTCTCGGTCTGGCTGGCCCAGCGCTGGCAGGGGGAGTTTGGCCTCACCAGCTCGGTGGCCATGGTGCTCACCTATCTGCTGGGGCTGATGTCCGTGTTGCAGAGCCCGAGCGAGGCGGTGGCCTGTGCCGTGCTGGCGGCGCTCTTGATGGGGCTCAAGGGCAAGATCCAGCAGGGCATGCTGTTCTTGAGCGAGACGGAATTTCACGCCACCCTGCGCTTCCTGCTCATCTCCCTGGTGCTGCTGCCGGTGCTGCCCGACGTCGAGATGGGCCCCCTCAACGCCTTCAACCCCTTCAAGATCTGGCTGATGGTGGTGGTAATCGCCGGCATCTCGTTCTCGGGCCACTTCGCGGTGCGCCTGCTCGGCACCCGCGCAGGTCTGGTGCTCACCAGCATGCTGGCGGGGCTCGCCTCCTCCACCGCCCTCACCCTGCAATTTGCCCGCCTCAACAAGGAGCAGCCCGGGCTGGAGCGGCTGCTGGCCACCGGCATCCTGCTGGCGGGGGCCACCATGTGGTTGCGACTGCTGGTGCTGGTGCTGCTCATTCACAACGAGCTGGCGATGCGCCTGGCCCCCCCCCTGCTGCTGCTGGCGGCCACCGTCTACGGTTTCGCCTTCTGGTTCTGGCGCCAGCGTGAAGAGATGACAGACAACCCGGTGCAACCCGAAACCCGCAACCCGCTGGATCTCGCAACCGCCATCAAGTTCGGCCTGCTGCTGGCGCTCATCGGCTTCATGGCCACCCTGCTGCAGAGCAAGGTGGGCAACTCCGGGGTCTATCTTCTGGCGCTGGTCTCCGGCATCACGGACGTGGACGCCATCACTCTCTCCCTCTCCCAGCTCTCCCACAAGGAGTTGGCCCTGGAGGTGGCGGCCCGGGCCATTCTGCTCGCCGGCCTGGTCAACTCCCTGGTGAAGGGACTGCTGGCGCTGGTGATCGGCGGCCGCCGTCTGGGGCTGAGGGTCATGCTGCCCTACCTCCTCTCCATCCTGCTGATCCTGCCCCTCATCTGGCCAGGCAACTGACCCGACCACCAGGACGCGCCTGACGCCGCCGGCGTCGCTGGCGTATACTGGCGCCTCTTGGCACATGAGAGGAGGTGAGCATGGCAAGCGACTGGGACAAGGTACTGGCGGGGGGCGCCCTGAACAGCCAGAGCGAGGAGATAGCGAACGACCGGATCCGCGGCCAGGCCCTGCTGGCGGAACTCAACGCCACACCGGCGGGGGATCATGAGGCGCGTCAGCGTCTGTGCGCCGAGCTGTTCGGCCACTGCCCGGACTCCTGCTGGATCAGCACCCCTTTCACCTGCGAATTCGGCCGCAATATCCATATCGGCGAGAAGACCTTCTTCAACTTCAACATCACCATACTGGACGTGGGCGAGGTGCACATCGGCAGCCATGTACTGCTGGCCCCCAACGTGCAGATCTACACCGCCACCCACAGCATGGATTATCTGGAGCGGCGCAACTGGACCGCCTACAACAAGCCGGTGCGCATCGGCGATGACTGCTGGATTGGCGGCGGCGCCATCATCTGCCCCGGCGTCACCATAGGGCCGCGTGCGATCATAGGTGCCGGCGCCGTGGTGACCCGGGACATTCCGGCAGACTCGGTGGCGGTAGGCAACCCGGCCAGGGTCATTCGCACCCTCTGCCCGGACGAACCCTGGGATCCGGCGCTGCTATCATGATGGCCCTGGCACTGCTGCCCCTCATCTGGACCGCCTGGCTTGGCATTCAGGAGGCCAACTGGTGGCCGCTGGTCCTGATCACCACCATGAGCCTGCTCACCGTGCTCGCCTATGCCCACGACAAGCGCCAGGCCATACGCGGCGGCTGGCGCATTCCGGAATCCCGCCTGCACCTGCTGGAGTTGCTCGGCGGCTGGCCCGGCGCCCTGGTGGCTCGCCACTGGCTACGCCACAAGACCCAGAAGGGGAGCTACCGGCAGGTGTTCTGGTTTATCGTGCTGCTGCACCTCACCCTGTGGGGACTTTGGGTCGGCCGGCCGCTCTGGCAGGGGGGCTGAACTGGCAAGCCCCAGGCAATGCCCGTGCAGGCATTGCCGCCAATGGATCGTTGTGAGACAACAAGATCCTTGGGGCGGATCGTCTCGTTTCTACATCGACAAGGAGTCAGTTATGACCATGTGGACAGGCATAGTCCTGATCGTCTTCATCAGCGTGCTGTTCGGCTATCTCGGCAAACGCGCCCGCTATCAGCTGGGGGACGCCCGCATCACGGATCGCCTCGGCAAGCAGGATCTCATCATCAGGGAGTTGCAGGAGCGGGTCGCCAATCTGGAGGCCATCGTCATCGAAGAGGAGAAGCGCCGCCCGTTCAAACATCTGTGAACCGGCAGCGACGGCGGCAAACCGACCAGCGCCAGAGCTGCAAGGGATTGCCGCTTTCCTCCACACTTGCCCCTCCCCCCTACGGTTTTCAACACTAAATTCACAACAGGATCAGTGGCCTGTCTACCACTGCCGCATTCTTCACCAAACTGGCCCAATCCCTGCTCTGTCACTGTCATCAGCCGTACCGGAGAGTGACATCATGATCAGCACCCTGCTTCCCATCGCCTCGATCGCTCTCAAACTGGGCAGCCAGCTGCTGAGCGGCAGTGCCAAGACCCAACCGGCGCAGCAGCCGGCGCAGGAAGAGCGCCTGGCCCCCACAGTCCAGAGCCTGTTCCAGCGGCTGGGCGTCAAGGACGCCAATAGCGAGCAGAACCGTCTCGCCATCAACCACTTCATGAGCGAATTGCTGCAGACCCTGGGTCAGGAGAACAATGGCCAGTCCCTGCCCGAGGCCATAGACGCGGCCCGCAGCCAGCTCGCCAACGGCACCCAGAGTACCCGCCTCGACGCCCTGCAGAGCGAGCTCGACACCCTCAAGGGCTCCCTTGGCAGCAGCGATCTGAACCTGGATCAGCTGCTCGGCGCCTTCAAGCAGACCCTGCCCAATGGCAAGGGCGAAGGGGTTGGCAAACTGCTCAATGCCAGCGCGTGAACGGCTTCGACCAATAAAAAACGGCAACCTCAGGGTTGCCGTTTTTGTCGGGCCGGACCCCATGATGTCACGCTAGGGGAGTGACGGCGGTGGACACAGCATCGCCTCCGCCAGCGCAGTCTGGCCCTTGGCCTGCAAGGCATCGATGGTTCCCTGCCGGTCCGCAGCCTCCTTGTTCTGGCTCAGCTTGAACTTGCCGACCAGCTGATCGATCTCGATCTCTATGCCCACCACGGCCTGCACCCTGGCCTCAAGATAGTCGCGCGGTGCATCCGCCATCTTCCAGGGCGCGGGCTCTGCTGCCTCATGGGTACGAGTCAGGCTCGCCAGCAGGCGGCGCACGAAGCGGGCATCGTCCCGCACCCGGATACGGCCGTGAGCATGGACCACCGCATAGTTCCAGGTCGGCACCTGCTGGTGATGTGCCTGCTTGCTCGGATACCAGCTGGGGGAGACATAGCCGTCGACCGCCTTGAAGATCACCAGCACCTTGTCCCCCTCCTTCACCTCCTGCCAGAGCGGGTTGTTGCGCGCCACATGGGCGCGCAGGATCCCATGTTCCCCCTCCCCGGCATCGAACTCGAACGGCAGGTGATTGGCATCCAGCCCCTGCTCGCCATGGGTGACCAGGGCCCCCAACGGATGGGCTCGAACAAGCTGATGCAGCGCCTCGGGATCGGCGGCGGCGAAATGGGATGGCAGGTACATGGGGGCTCCTTTGTCGATGGGTTATCTTCACATAGTAAAAGCATCAGGATAATACCTAATCTTGTGAAAATATGGAGACACTCACATTTTTATATAGCCGTTAATAGTGTGGGCAATATTTTATATGGTTGTCCTTTGGTGAGGCGATTTGATGAATAGTTACGATCATATAATTGAAAGGACCATTGGTTATGAACATATCAAGACGTTTTCTGTATGATCACCAATATGCCAGACATACTCATCTTAGGCCTTACCGCTTACTGACAACCTATATTCCTCTCAATTCACTCAGTGATGTTTATAACTGTGATAGCTTCGTGCATTACGGTGAAATAGACTTCAAGTTTAACTTATGTATTACTATCATTGGCTGCATAAAAATCTCCTATACATAATAGATAATTTGATAAATAATATCACTCTAGCATAGGGTTAAACTCCAGTGCAGAGGCCACATTGGCACATCACTTATCAAGGGCATGGGGATATGTCATACAGAAAAATGGTACAGCGACCTAGAGTTAAGAATATAACTCAAGGTAGTATTTTTAACTTTGCTCAGGCAGATATACAGTCTGATAGAGTTTTAGGCATGGTACTTTCTGCTCGTTGCGATATGGCGCAATTCAAGCAAGAACGATTCCTATATGTCCCACTAATACGAGCCACCGAGTGGGTTGATATATTTCTCGTACCAAAAATGCTTGATGAAATGAAGAAGTCTCTACTCGGAGAATTAAAATCAATTCTATCTAGAAACAGCCAATCCCCTAACGCCATCTCAACTTTTGGCCCAGAAGCATCCGCCAAATTAATAGTTGGCCACAAAGATGAAAAGCTTTACTTAGATAAATTAAACAAAATAAAGATCATTGAAAAAAACGCTTCCGAAGGAATTTTTGATAAGGCTATGCTTAACACAAAGGCGGTGTCGTCAAAAATATCCGACATTATTGGAAATAAGGTTGAGGGATATTTTTTTATAGATGAGGTCATAGATTTTCATGATGCTGATAGATCTATGGGTTCTTATATTGTAGATCTAAGTGACCCTAGACCATTACATAAATCAACTGCTCAAATGATATCTGAGGGACTTTTTCATACCAATATTAATGAAGCATTGAGAATCTACGATGCGGTTTACAAAACGAAGGATGAGATGTCTTATGTTCTTTGCGATGTAATGTCACCTTACGTAGAGTTAGTACTACAAAGATTCGCTTATTTCTATTCAAGAATTGGAGTTGAAGATCCTTCTATTAAACTCAAAGAAGATTTGGTTTCGGAGATAATGCAATGAAATTTATAGCATTTGAAAAAGAAATAGCAATTAAAATAGTAAACACTCGACAACTGCAGAGCACTGAATTTGATGAAGGTAAAGCGTTTGTAAATATTCTAAGAGGAATATCAAATGGGGAGGAATTTATGTTCCCCTGTCATTCTCTACAAAATGGTTTAGTGTTTACAGAAAATTTAAAGAACGATGAATGCCTTATATTTGACCTAGACCTATTTGATGGCTTTAGTATCGCAACAGAAAATGAGTGCCTAACTATTGTCCAGAAGTCACTTAGGGCTGCGATTAAATCTTGGAATAACATTCCGTTTGGGGTGGCGGAAATCAATAAGCAAGAAGCAGCATTGCTTATAGTTTTCCCACATGCATCTAATTATCGAGTTGTAATAGATAAAAAACCTGACAGCAAACGACAGGAAAAACGAAACGGAAAGCACTTATTAGCATTTTCTTATGTTAAAACTGAGATATCTAACCAACCTCCTTATACAAATTTCCGAAAATTTCTCGAAGAAGTCAAAGATGTTACAATTAGGGATGCAATAAGAAATATACCGTATAAATTTCCTATTGAGATTGCTGAACTTGAGGATGGGTTTTCGCCTGTAGATGCTAGAATTGGATTTGATGCGTGGAAAAATCTGCTGACTAAATCGCAAAAAGACTTTGTTATGTCTGGTTCATTTGGAGCATCTTGCTTAGAAGGTCCAGCCGGAACAGGAAAGACACTTTGTTTGATTCTCAAGTCTATACAAGCTGCACTATCAGAGAGCTTCTCTGGCAAAAGTATTATGTTCGTCACTCATAGTACTGCAACACGAGATCATGTAAATGAAGTTATCAAGGCAAATGTTACCGCTGAACAACTTACTTATATTAATAGTTCCTGTCAGATAAAAGTTTGCACTTTACAAGACTGGTGTTTAGAACGTATTGGAGGCCAGCTAGAAGAAAGTGAGCTGTTGGATAAAGATGCTGAAAGTTCAAAGACTTATCAGCAAATTCTGATAGAAGAATCATTGTTAGACTTCATTAGCAATGACTATAAATCATTTTCTCGATTAATTTCTAAAGAACTAGCTGACTCACTATCACCTGATAATTCTAATGCGATAATTACCGCACTAAGGCATGAAATATCCGAAGTTATAAAAGGGAGAGCTGGACAAAATTTAGAATCTTATAAAAAAATAGACTACTCGATACATGCAATACCAATCACTAATGAACTTGATGCTGAATGTGTATTCTCAATATATCGCAACTATCAGAGCAAGCTTGAATCTGTAGGTAATTTTGATAGTGATGATATAGTTATTACTGCATTAAATCAATTGGACTCACCAATTTGGAGAAGGCGAAAAAATAAGGAAGGTTATGATTTTGTTTTTATTGACGAAACTCATCTATTTAACCTGAATGAGCTTTCTGTTATACATCATATCCTCAAGGATGAAGCTATTCATAATGTAGCATATTCTGTTGATAGAAGTCAGGCAATAGCAAATTCATCCCCCTCGAAAGTCCAACTCGAATCTATATTCAAAGAGACAAATGGGCAGAAACTACAAACTGTATTTCGCTCATCTCCTGATATAGTTCGCCTTGCCTTTGATGTATTGTCTACAGGTGCCGGATTTTTCACCTCGCTAGAGAATCCTTTGGTTGATACTGAAACATCATTTACACAAGAGGATGAAAACAGATCTATCCCACCGACATTGGTAACATACTCAACAGATGAGTTGGTGTTAGGTTCTGCTTTCAAGGAAGTTGATTTACTTGCAAGCAAAATAAACACAATAAAATCAAAAATCTGTATTATACCTTGCAATGAAATGATACTTTCTCAATTAATGCGAATGGTGGAAGATAATAAAAAGTCCTGTGAATTTATTCTAAAACGGGGTGATCGTAGCCTACAAAGTAAAGCTGAGCGGGGTGGAAAATACTTGATTGCTGGTATTGATTATGTTGGTGGCTTAGAGTTCGATGGAGTGGTAATCGTTGGCTGTGACAAGGGAAACTTTCCTAGTGTAGATGAACGAACTGGTAATGCTAGACATTTCATACAGCATGCTTGCTATAATAGGTTATATGTAGCGATTACTAGAGCTAAGTACGCTTTGACTATAATTTCAAATAGATCAAGAGGTATAAGCGAGATACTTTCCCCTTCTCTAGAAAAGCTAAACATAGACAACAAATAATACAATCACTACTTTTAAAAAATGTTACGGACTCCTTGCAATATATAGGGGTCCTTTTTTAAATTCCCGAGCTAAATATAAAGCTAATTGCACCCTAAATCGCTTACTGATGAAAATAAAAAAAACGGCAACCCGGAGGTTGCCGTTTTTCTTGTGATGGCGCTGGCGCGCCGCGGGGATCAGCCCGCCCTCTTAGCCAACCACTGTTCGGCGGTGGCGAGGGCGGCATCCACCAGCTCGCGGGCGACGCCGCCCTTGGCGACCCGCTTGGCCAGGGTGGCTTCCAGCTCCAGGTTCGGGTAGACATCCTCCCCCACCACAGGGCTGAAACGCTGGAACTCAGGCAAAGAGAGCTCCTCCAGCGGCTTCTTCACGCCGATCGCATAGACCACAGTCTCGCCGACGATATGGTGCGCCTCGCGGAAGGGGATCCCCTTGGCCACCAGATAGTCCGCCAGCTCGGTGGCATTGGCATAACCGCCCTGGGCCGCCGCCTTGGTGCGCTCGCCGTTCACTTTCAGATCGATCAGCACCAGGGCCGCCATGTCGAGGCAGTCGTGCCAGGTGTCGAGGGCATCAAACAGCCCTTCCTTGTCTTCCTGCATGTCCTTGTTGTAGGCCAGCGGCAGCGCCTTCAGGCTCATCAGCATCCCCATCTGGGCGCCCACCACCCGGCCAGTCTTGCCGCGGATCAGCTCAAGGGCGTCCGGGTTCTTCTTCTGGGGCATCAGCGACGACCCCGAGGTGACCGCATCGGAGAGCTCGACGAAGCCCGCCTCGCCGGTGTTGTAGAAGATAAGATCTTCCGCAAAACGAGAAAGGTGCGCCATGGAGAGGGACGCCACGTGCATCAGCTCCACCACGTGATCCCTGTCCGATACCGAATCCAGGCTGTTGCGGGTCGCGCCGCCAAAGCCCATGTCCAGCGCCAGCGCTTCACGGTCGATGGCATAGGCGGTACCCGCCAGGGCGCCGCAGCCGAGCGGGCTGGTGTCGAGGCGTTTCAAGGCATCCTGCAGACGGGAATAGTCCCGCTCCAGCATCTCCACATAGGCCAGCGCCCAGTGGGCGAAGGTGACCGGCTGGGCGCGCTGCAAGTGGGTGTAGCCCGGCAGCACGGCAGCCTGATTGGCACGGGCAGAGGCGACCAACCCGGCTTGCAGGGCACTGATGGAACCAAGCAGCAGCTCCCCTTGCGCCTTGCACCAGAGTTTCAGGTCGGTGGCGACCTGATCGTTGCGTGAGCGGCCGGTGTGCAGCTTCTTGCCCAGGGTGCCGACGGCATCGATGAGCTTGCCCTCGACCCAGGAGTGGATGTCTTCGGCATCCGAACTCAGGATCTGCTGGGGATCCTGCTGCACCGAGGCCAGCAGCACTTCCATCGCCTGTTGCAGTTTGCCCTGCTCATCGCTGGTCAATACGCCCACCTTCACCAGCGCCTTGGCCCAGGCCATGGAGCCCTGGATATCCTGCTCTGCCAGGCGGTAATCGAACCGCAGCGAATCGTTGAACTGCTTGAACCTGCTATCGGCTCCCTGACTGAAGCGTCCACCCCAAAGTGCCATACTGCTCTCCTTGAATGCGTTGTCGGTAGGCGCCTGCGCCTGCCGAACTTGAAATCTTGCCCTGTATTTTCTGCATAACAGTGCGCTGGTGATCGATGCTGTTGTCGTTGGTCACTTCACATCCAGCAACTGCGAACCGGTCCCCTCTCCCTCTGGGAGAGGGCTAGGGTGAGAGGAATGGCCAATGACCTCCCCCTCATCCCCAACCCTTCTCCCGCAAGGGGAGAAGGGAGCAAAGCACACCAACATCATTCGAAAACCGCCCCTGTTATCTCACAGAAGCGGCCAGGGTGCTGCCGCTCTTGTCACAGCTCATCGGTTATCCTTCCCCCTCTTACAGACGAGGGAACCAGGTCGCCGCTTATAAACGAGGGGGCCATGCCCCCTCACCGGTACCAGCGGATTTAATCCTGCGGCTTAGCCGTGGGTGTGATCACCGCCGATGGCCTGATGCTGCTCCTTCATGGCGCGGATCCGGCTCGCCAGGGTGTAGAGACGGATGAAGCCTTCTGCGTGGCTCTGGTCGTACACTTCGTCGGCGCCGAAGGTGGCGAAGTCTTCGGAGTAGAGGCTGTTCGGCGACTTCTTCTGCACCGCAGTGACCTGGCCCTTGTACATCTTCAGCACCACTTCACCGTCGAGATCCTCGGCGATGGCGTTGGCGGAGGCGACAATGGCCTTGCACAGCGGAGTGAACCAGCGACCGTCATAGACCAGGTGGGAGAACTCGGCACCCAGCTTTTCCCGCCAGGCGCGGGTCGGTCTGTCCAGTACCAGCTCTTCCACGGCGCGCAGCGCGGCGACCATGACGGTACCACCCGGGGTCTCGTAGCAGCCACGGGACTTCATGCCCACCATGCGGTTCTCGGTGATGTCGATGCGGCCCACGCCGTGCTTGCCGGCACGCTCGTTCAGGGTCATCAGGATCTGGTGCGGAGTCAGCGGCTGGTCGTCAACGGCCACCACTTCGCCCTGGGCCACGGTCAGCTTGACGTATTCCGGCTCGTTCGGTGCCTGCTCGGCGGAGACAGTCCACTGCCAGACCGCTTCGGACGGCTCGTTCCAGGTGCTCTCCAGCTCACCACCCTCGGTGGAGATGTGCCAGGCGTTGGCGTCGCGGCTGTAGATCTTCTTCAGGGTTGCCTTGCAGGGGATGTCGCGGGCTTCCAGATAGGCCAGCAGATCTTCCCGGGAGCGCATGTCCCACAGACGCCAGGGGGCGATCACTTTCAGCTGGGGCGCCAGTGCGGCGACCGCACCTTCGAAACGCACCTGATCGTTGCCCTTGCCGGTACAGCCGTGGGAGATGGCGTCGGCCCCTTCTGCCAGGGCCGCTTCCACCATCGCCTTGGCGATGATGGGACGGGCCATGGAGGTGCCCAGCAGGTAGGTGCCTTCGTAGACGGCGCCTGTCTTCAGGGTCGGATAGACGTACTCTTTGACGAACTCTTCCCGCAGATCCTTGACGATGCACTTGGTGGCGCCGGAGGCGATGGCTTTTTGCTCGATCCCTTCCAGATCGTCACGCTCCTGACCGACGTCGGCGACGAAGGCGATGATCTCCGCATCGTAGTTCTCCTTCAGCCAGGGAATGATGGCCGAGGTATCCAGTCCGCCCGAGTACGCCAGTACGATCTTGTTGATTCCGCTCATTTACTTCTCTCCGTGATGATTCGATAAGGTTGTGATTCAGGGTCGGTCGCCGCGTTACTTGTGCCCGAACAGGGTCAGCAGCACGGCATTCTGGATATGCATCCGGTTTTCTGCCTCATCCATGATGAGGGAGGCTGGTCCGTCCATGACCTCCGAGGTGATCTCAAGCTCCCGGTGCGCCGGCTGGCAATGCAGCACGTGCTGGATGCCGGTGCGATCGAGCAGGGCCTGGTTGATCTGATAAGGCATGAAGATATCTTTTACCTGCTCCATTGGTGTGTTGTCACCCATGGAAACCCAGGTGTCGGTATAAACCACGTCAAAGCCTTCGATGGCGCCCACGTCATCGCTGATGTGGATGGTCGCACCAGATTGCGCCGCCAGCGCCTGGGCCTGCAGGAAGATCTGGGTGTCCGGGCCATGGCCCTTGGGGCAGACCAGGGTCACGTCGGTGCCGAGCGTCGCCCCCAGCAGCAGCAGGGAGTGGCTGACGTTGTTGCCATCACCGAGGTAGGCCAGCTTCACCTTCGACAGATCCGCATACTGCTCACTGATGGTCATAAAGTCCGCCAGCCCCTGGCAGGGGTGGTAGAGGTTGCACAGGCTGTTCACCACGGGCACAGAGCCATGCTCAGCCAGCTCGACCAGGGTCTGGTGATCGAACACCCGCGCGACTATGGCATCACACCAGCGGGACAGGTTGGCGGCGAAATCCTTCACCGATTCCCGCTTGCCGAGCGCGCCGTTCTGCTGATCCAGATAGACGCTGTGACCGCCGAGCCGGGCGATGCCGATGTCGAAGGTGACCCGGGTGCGCAGGGAAGGCTTCTCGAACAGGGTGACCACGCTCTTGCCTGCCAGCGACTGGCCGTACTTCTTGGGGTCGGCCTTGACCGCTTTGCCCAGGGCTATCAGCGCCTCGATCTGGGCCTTGCTCAAGTCGCTGTCTTTCAGAAGATGTTGCATCGGATGTTCCTTTTTCCGGCCAGGGTTAGAGGGTGACTTGGGTGCCGACGGCACCGCCCGCCAGCAGCTTGAGCAGCTGATCCGGGTAGCGCCAGCTGGCGACACAGACAGGTTTGCCCAGGGTCTCTGCGGCGTGCAACGCGGCTTTCACCTTGACCGCCATGCCGTCCGTAATAACGCCCTTCTCCATCAGGTCCAGCGCGCTCTGTTTATCCAGCTGCGGCACCAGCTTGCCCTTGCCATCCAGGATGCCGCTCACATCCGACAGCATCACCAGATCGGCGCCCAGCGCCTCGGCAATCGCCGTGGCCGCCTGATCCGCGTTGACGTTCATCAGCTGGCCATCGGCGGTGATGCCGATGGAGCTCACCACCGGCAGGAAACCCTGCCCCAGGATGCCGGCCACCAGCGCCGGGTTGCCCGGCTGGCAGTCACCGACGGCGCCGAGATCCGGGTCGAGCTGGGTCACCTGGCACAGACCGCCGTCGGCGAGGCAGAGCCCCACAGCCGGGATGCCGGTGGCGATGGCCTTGGCCATCATCATCTTGTTCGCGGTGCCAGCCAGGGCCCCGGCGATGAAGGGGATCTGCTCGAACGGGGTGACCCGCAGGCCGTTCTTCTTGGTGGAAGTCATCCCCAGCCCCTTGAGCAGGTCATCCACCAGGCAGCCACCACCGTGCACCAGCACCAGGGGACGGTGCTGATCGTCCAGGAAGGTTTTCAGGGTGGCGAACAGGGCGGTCAGGGCCTCGTCGTTCTCGATCAGGGCGCCGCCCAACTTGATTACCAGCGTCTGCTTGTCCATCTTCTCGATCCTTCCTTAAAGCGTTAAATCAGGCCGGTGGCCGGTTCAAAACCAAACTTGATATTTATGCACTGCATCGCCTGGGAGGCGGCGCCCTTGAGCAGGTTGTCGATGGCGGACACCACCACCAGCATGTTGCCCTGCTGCTGCCAGGCGAGGTCGCAGTAAGGGGTATTGGCCACGCCACGGATGGAGGGCATCTGGCCGGTGAGGCGCACCAGGGGCTTGCCCTCATAGGCCTTGAGATAGGCTTGATCCACCTGGGTCTGCGTCACCCCATCCGCCAGTTGCACATAGATGGTGGCCAGTATGCCCCGCACATAGTTGCCAAGGTGGGGCTGGAACAGCACCCCCTTGCCGAGGTGGTGACTGATCTCCGGCTGGTGTCTGTGATTGAAGGTGCCGTAGGGGCTCAGGCTCACCTCGCAGAAGCTGGTGTTGATGGCGGCCTTGCGACCGGCTCCGGAGACACCGGAAACCGCGTTGATGATGGGCTGCCATCCCTCGGCAATCAGACCGGCCTGCTGCAGCGGCTTGAGGGCGCAGAGGGAGGCGGTTGGATAGCAGCCGGGCACCGCAATGAGTTGGGCGTTGTGGATGGCATCGGCATTCCACTCCGCCAGACCGTAGACGGCCTGTTCCAGCCACTGCTCGCTGTCGTGGGTGAAACCGTAGAAGGAGGCGTAGAACCCCTGATCCTTGACCCGGAAGGCGCCGGAGAGATCGAACACCGGCAGCCCCTTGGCCAGGAACTTGGGGGCGAGCTCGGCGCTCACCTCGTGGGCGGTGGCCAGCAGCACCAGATCGGCCTGGGTCAGGATCCGGGTCATGCCGTCCTCGTCCAGCGGCAGCAGCGGCTGATCCAGCTCACCGACCCACTGAGGATGCAGGGAAGAGAAACGCTTGTGGGCGTCCTGGCTGCCGGCGGAGACATAGAGGCCGAACAGCTTGAGTTCTGGATGGTTCTGGACCAGTGCGGCCAGTTCGGCCCCCGCGTAGCCACTGGCACCGACGATAACGGTATTGAGCATGTTTGAGTATTCCAAGTCTGGGTTCGAAATTCACAGCGTGGTGCTGCGGTGCAAGGGGTCGGCTATCGCCCCTTAGATGCAACGAATGCGGAGGGGCAATTCAGGCGGATATGCGTCGTCGGTTACAGATCAGGTGACAGAACATTAACTTTCCCTTACAACTAGAAGCCTTGTTGATGAGCACTCGAACAGAATATTCATGCACTCACTTTGCATTTGTATTTTCTAACAGAAACACTCCGGGGACGCAAGGAGGAGCTGATGGCCAATCTGGATTTTTTTTCACTTTATAAGAATATTATTGCGATTCCCTCTATCAGCAGCACGGATCCTCGCTGGGATCAGAGCAACGAGGCGGTGATCCGGCTGCTGGCCGACTGGTTCGGCCAGCTCGGCTTCCAGTGCGAGGTGACGGCATTGCCCGACCTGCCGGGCAAATTCAATCTGGTGGCGACCTATGGCCAGGGGGAAGGGGGCCTGCTGCTGGCAGGTCACACCGATACTGTGCCGTTCGACGAGGGAGGCTGGAGCAAGGATCCCTTCAAGGTAACCGAGGAGGGCAACCGCCTGTACGGGCTCGGCACCATCGACATGAAGGGCTTCTTCGCCTTTATCGTGGAGGCGCTCAAGGAGATCGATCTCACCACCCTCAGCAAGCCGCTGCGCATCCTGGCCACCGCTGACGAGGAGACCACCATGGCGGGCGCCCGCGCCATCGCCGCGGCGGCCGAGATCAAACCTGACTATGCGGTGATCGGTGAACCGACCGGTCTGGTGCCCGTAGTGGCTCACAAGGGCCACATGTCGGAGGCGATCCGCATCACAGGCCGAAGCGGTCACAGCTCGGATCCCGCCAACGGCGTCAACGCCATGGAGATCATGCACAAAGCCATGGGCCAGGTGCTCAAACTTCAGCAAGATCTCAAGGATCGCTATGCCGACCACAGATTCGCGGTGCCACAGCCCACGTTGAATCTGGGCTACATCCAGGGGGGCGACAGCCCGAACCGCATCTGCGGCTGCTGCGAGCTGCACATTGACATGAGGCCCACCCCTCAGGTGGGACCGGATGAACTGATGGGCCTGCTGAAAGAGGCGCTCTCCCCCATCGAAGTTCACCAGCCGGGCTGCCTGCACCTGCAACACCTGCACGAACCCATTCCGGCCTATGCCTGCGAGGACGGCTCCGATCTGGTACGCGAGGCCGAGCGGGCGAGCGGTCGGGCCGCCGAATCCGTGAACTATTGTACCGAGGCCCCCTTTATCCAGCAGTTGGGATGCCAGACCATAGTGATGGGCCCGGGCCATATCACTCAGGCCCATCAGCCCGATGAATACCTGGATCTCTCGTTCGTCAAACCGACCACGGCGGTGCTGCAGCACCTGATCCGGCGTTTCTGCGCCTAGGTCGAGGGGAATGTAAGTAAGTTACATGACATGCCGCCTCGGGACAGGTGAGGGAAATACATGTTCTGAATCGGCCTGTTATTTGACCTTGCGCAGACAATCTGGGTAGATTGTCCCCCTAAGATGACGGAGCATATGTTGTAATCGCACAACAATAAGTGAGGCTGCCTCTCCCCTCGGAAGGTCAAGGGGCACCAACCAAATAAGGATGTGGAATGAACGAAAAGTACGCCGCCCTACGGGCCAACGTAGGCATGTTGGGCCAACTGCTGGGGAAATCCATCAAGGATCATCAGGGTCAAGCCTTCCTCGACAAGATTGAGACCATTCGTCAACTGGCCAAGTCCTCCCGCAAGGGCAACGAGTCAGACCGGGAACGCCTGCTAGAGACCCTGCGTACTCTCTCCGATGACGAGCTGCTGCCCGTGGCCCGCGCCTTCAGCCAGTTCCTCAATCTGGCCAACGTGGCGGAGCAGTTCCACACCATCTCCCGCCGCTGCGAAGAGCAGGAGTGCACGCCGGACCCGCTTGAGCAAATGTTCGCCAAGCTGAAAGCCTCCAACCTCTCCCAGGAGGCCATCATCCAAGCGGTACGCGAGCTGGACATCGATCTGGTGCTGACCGCCCACCCCACCGAGGTGACCCGTCGCACCCTGATCCACAAGCACGTGCAGCTCAACGACTGCCTGGAAGCGCTGGAGCTCTCCGATCTGCTGCCCCGCGAGCGGGACAAGATCCTCAATCGCATCGAACAGCTGGTCAATCAGGCCTGGCACACCAACGAGATCCGCGAGCAGCGTCCGACCCCGGTGGACGAAGCCAAGTGGGGCTTCGCCGTGGTGGAAAACAGCCTGTGGCCGGCCATTCCCGAATTCATGCGCAATCTGGACGAGCGCCTGCAACACCACCTGGGTGTGCGCCTGCCGCTGGATGCCGCGCCGGTCAAGTTCACCTCCTGGATGGGCGGTGACCGCGACGGCAACCCCTTCGTCACCGCCAAGGTGACCGCCGAGGTGCTGGAGCTGGGCCGCTGGATGGCGGTCAACCTCTTCTACCGCGACATCAAGGAGCTCACCTCAGAGCTCTCCATGGCCGACTGTACCGAGGCCGTGCGCGCCCGAGTCGGTGACAACCCCGAGCCCTACCGCGCCCTGGTGCGCGAGCTGCGCGAGCAACTGCGCGAGACCCAGGAGTTCCTCACCGCCAAGGTGCAGGGTCAGGCGAGCGAGAGCCGCGATCTCATCAAGACCACGGCCCAGCTGCGCGAGCCGCTGGAGCTCTGCTACCACTCCCTGCACGCCTGCGGCATGGGCAACATCGCCGACGGCATGCTGCTGGACGTGCTGCGCAAGCTGGCCTGCTTCGGCATCCATCTGGTCAAGCTGGACATCCGCCAGGACGGTGAGCGTCATGGTCAGGTCTTCTCCGAGCTGACCCGCTACCTCGGCATGGGTGACTACGCCGAGTGGAGCGAGGACGACAAGCAGGCCTTCCTGCTCAACGAACTGAACTCCCGCCGCCCGCTGATCCCCACCGACTGGGCACCGAGCGACGAGACCCGCGAGACCATAGACACCTGCCGGGTGATCGCCGGTCACGACCCCGATGCGTTCGGCATCTACATCATCTCCATGGCCGGTGCACCGTCCGACGTCCTGGCGGTGCAGCTGCTGCTGAAGGAGGCGGGTTGCAAGTTCCGCATGCCGGTCGCCCCGCTGTTCGAGACTCAGGAAGATCTGATGGCAGGCACCGCCGTGATGGATCGCCTGCTGTCGGTGGACTGGTATCGCGGCTACATCCAGGGTCGTCAGTACGTGATGATCGGTTACTCGGATTCCGCCAAGGACGCGGGCATGATGGCCGCCGGCTGGGCCCAGTACGCCGCCATGGAATCCTTGGTGGGGCTGGCTGAAGCCAACAACATCCGCCTGACCCTGTTCCATGGCCGTGGCGGTACCGTCGGTCGCGGCGGCGCCCCCGCCCATCAGGCGATCCTGTCCCAACCGCCGGGATCCCTGCGCGGTGGTCTGCGGGTCACCGAACAGGGCGAGATGATCCGCTTCAAGTTCGGTCTGCCCAAGGTCGCCATCCACAGCCTGAACCTCTACACCAGCGCCGTGCTGGAGGGGAACCTGCTGCCGCCACCCAAGCCCAAGGAGTGCTGGCGCGCCGTGATGGAGCAGCTGGCCACCGTCTCCTGCGATCACTACCGCAGCATAGTGCGCGGCCACCCGGACTTTGTGCCCTACTTCCGCGCCGCCACCCCGGAGATGGAGCTCGGCAAGCTGCCGCTCGGTTCCCGTCCTGCCAAGCGCAAGCCCAACGGCGGCGTCGAGAGCCTGCGCGCCATCCCCTGGATCTTCGCCTGGACCCAGAACCGGCTGATGCTGCCGGCCTGGCTCGGTGCCCACAAGGGTCTGCAGCAGGCCATAGATGACGGTCAGAAGAGCGTGCTGGACGAGATGAGCCGCCAGTGGCCCTTCTTCCGCACCCGCCTCGAGATGCTGGAGATGGTGTTCCTCAAGGCCGACCTCTGGCTGGCGGAGTACTACGACACCCGTCTGGTGCCCAAAGAGCTGTGGGCCCTCGGCAAGCAACTGCGTCAGGAGCTCTCCGACTCCATTCAGGTGGTGCTGGAGCTGCGCCCGCAGGGAGACCTGCTGGACGACCAGCCCTGGATCAAGGAGTCCATCAAGCTGCGCAACCCCTACACAGACCCGCTCAACGTGCTGCAGGTCGAGCTGCTTGGCCGCTCGCGCAAAAACCCTGAGACCCTGCACCCCGAGCTGGATCAGGCGCTGATGGTCACCATCGCCGGTATCGCCGCCGGCATGCGCAACACCGGCTGATCCCGGACCGTTGCAAACAAGGGCGCCCCGGCGCCCTTTTTCGTCTCTGCCGGGCACGGGGATCCCTATATTGCCGCCAGCACAGCCCCCTCTAAGGGAAAAAACATCCACAACAAACAGGGCGCCATGATGGCGCCCTGTTTTATTTCGCGATATAGCCTCTCATCAGGAGACCTGGTTGCGACCCCGACGTTTTGCCTCGTAAAGTCGCTGGTCCACGCATTGAAGCCAGTCATCCATGCGCCTGTAACTCATCTGATAGGGCGTGAGCCCCACGCTGATGGTGACGGTGATCGCCTGGTGTTGATACAGGAAGGAGTGCTGCTCCACCTGGCGCCGGATGCGCTCCATGATGGTGTGGGCCTCCTCCAGGGTCGTGCCCCGCAGCAGCAGGATGAACTCCTCCCCGCCAAATCGCGCCACCAGATCCTTGCTGCGTACCGCCTGCATCAGCAGACGCGCCAGCTCCTCGAGCACCGCATCCCCGGCAAGGTGTCCATATACATCATTGATTTGCTTGAAGAAATCGATATCTATCAAGGCCAGGCAGCAGGCCTCCCCTTCGGCGGGATGGCGCTGGATATGATCGAGCAGGACATTCGCCTGGGTGAAGAAGCTGCTGCGGTTGGGCAGCTTGGTCAAGAAGTCGTGCTCGGCGTTGAAGCGCAGCACCCGCTCCATGCGGCTGCGCTCGTCCTCCAGGTTGCGGGCGTGGATAAGGGTGCCAAGGGCCGTGGTGAGGGGCTCGAGCAGGCTGACATGGGTCTCGTCAAAGCCACCCGGGCGGTTGGCCAGGGCGATCATGCCGATCGCCTCTCCCTTGTGGCGGATGGGAATGCCGAGGAAGCTCTCCAGGTGCGGATGACCACGGGGGGAGACACCGCGACTGGCCGGATGGCTCGGCAGATCGTTGCAGCACACCAGGGTATTGTGGGTCACCACGTGCCCAAACAGGTTGTCGAGCTTGCTAAAGATGAGCCCGCCCCGGCTCTGGCGCTGCTGCTCATACCAGGCATGGGTCGCCTCGTCCCAGGAGACATTGGAGATGGAGGGGACATAGAGACTGGGGCGGCCATCCTCGTACTGAATGATGCCGATGAAACCATAGGAGCTTTCGCTCACGCTCAGCAGCCGCTCGAAGACGGTATCGCAGGCGGAGCCGAGATTGCGATCGAGCAGAAAACTCTGGTGAGCGGCCACCACGATGTCAAACAGCTGGCTCTGCTGCTCGACCCGCTGCTTGGCCATCACAGCCGAGGTAATGTCGTGCGCCAGCTTGACCACCCCCAGCAGGATGCCTGCCTCGTCGGTCACGGGCATGTAGGTGGCATGGAGCCAGAGGGGGTTGCCACCTTGCCTGACCCGGCGAAACTCCCCCGACTGGATCTCGCCACCCAATACCCTCTGCCAGAAGAGATCATGCTCGGCCTGCAGATCCGGCGGCAAGAGCATGAGATGGGACTGGCCCAACAGCGCTTCGGGGGGATAACCCAGCATGTCGCAAAACAGGGGATTGACCGACACCATGCGGCCATCCAGATCGAACTCGACCATGCCGTAGGTCCGGTCGAGGGCGGTCAGCCGGGCCAGGGCCTCATAACGATCGAACGTGTCGATATCGCGAGAGCGGATTGCTGGGGTATTCATGGCTACGATTCCTTTCGATCGCCATCGCATCGCGGTGGAATGCGGGAACAAGAGCTCAGATCATAGGATCCGGCATCCGGTTGCGCGAACAGAGGCCCCCATGGGGGGTGAAGGCTGACACTTGCCACATCTGGCCCTCGGGCGCAGACTGTCTGGCCTTGTTCCGGCCCGAGGAGACCCCATGACACCCGCTATCAACCTGCTGAAGAAGCTGAAAATCCCCCACAAGCTCTATCCCTACGAGTGCGAAGCCCACGACGATTTCGGCAAGCATGCCGCGACCCAGCTCGGTCTGCCCCAGGCTCAGGTGTTCAAGACCTTGCTGGCTCACCATGACAAGCAGGCGGTGGTCGCCATAGTCCCCTCCTCCGGCA
Organism: Aeromonas sp. QDB31; assembly: GCF_027707605.1. Classification (NCBI taxonomy): domain Bacteria; kingdom Pseudomonadati; phylum Pseudomonadota; class Gammaproteobacteria; order Aeromonadales; family Aeromonadaceae; genus Aeromonas; species Aeromonas sp. QDB31. The sequence continues at coordinate 126,221 of NZ_JAPCIX010000008.1, forward strand.
TGTGCAGTCTCAAACAGCTCGCCAAGGCCACCGGCCTCAAGAAGGTGGAGATGATGAAGCCGGCCGATGCCGAGAAGCTGACCGGCTACAAGGTGGGCGGCATCAGCCCGCTGGCCCAGAAGAAGCTGTTGCCGACCGTGCTGGACGACTCCGCCATGGCGTTTGACGAGATCCTGGTGAGTGGCGGCAAGCGCGGCCTCTCGGTCGGGGTGGCGCCCGAGGACATGGTGCGCCTGATGAAGTGGATCGCCGCCCCCATCGGCGAGCACCATGAATGAGCTCACTCATCAAGCAACATCCAGCATGAGAGAGGCCCCGCAATCGGGGCCTCTTGCGTTTTGCCCGTCAGGCCCAAGGGACCACAGGCTTATGGCGTCACCCGGCAGGCGGCGGTGAGCTCGGAGAGGCGCAGCCGCTGGCGCCCCTGTTCGTCGAAGTTGGCATCCGCCAGCCAGCGCTCGAAACAGCCCTTCAAAGCGGGCCACTCGCCGTCTATCACCGAGAACCAGGCGGTATCCCGGCTGTGCCCCTTGTCCACCCGCGCCTGGCGGAACGTCCCCTCATAGCAAAAGCCGAGACGCAGCGCCGCCTGCCAGGAGGGCCGGTTCAGGGCATTGCACTTCCACTCGTAGCGGCGATACCCCAGGGCGAAGGCATTGGCCATCATCAGCGCCATGGCCGCCGTCGCCAGCCGCGACTGCTGCAGGGCCGGCGAGAAGTGCAGCCAACCCACCTCCACGCTGCCCGCGGCGGGGTCGATGCGCAGGTAGCTGGCGAGCCCCAGCGCCCGGCCGTTCCTCTCATCGACAATGGCATAGAACTGGGGATCGGCCTTGGCGGCGACCCCTCGCAGCCAGGCCAGCATGGCCGCCTCATCCTCGAAGGGGCCGCTGGTGAGGTAGGTCCACATGGCCCCGCTGTCGGCACAGAAGGCCTGCCACAGGCTGCTGCCGTGGCGCTCGGGATCGAGCGGTTCCAGGCGACAGCCCCAGCCGCTCAGCACGCGGTGAGGAGGAAACTCGGCGCCCCGCCAGTCGGGCAGAGACTCGCCCAGGGGTTGGCCATGGCCGTTGAAGAGGGGTTCAGCAGGCACAGGCGATCCCCCCTTCCAGCAGCACGCCGGCCTCGCTGCCGGTGGCGACGGCGAAGCCGTCCTGGCGCCACCAGTGCAGGCCGCCAATCAGCTCCTTGACCCGAAAGCCCAGCGCTGCCAGCTTGTACGCCCCCTGGGTCGAGCCGTTGCAGCCGATGCCATCGCAGTAGCAGACATAGACCCTGTCCCGCGACAGCCCCTGGGTGGTCGCCGGGCTCATGGTGCGATGGGGGAAGGAGATGGCACCGGGAATATGACCCTCGGCGTAGTGCGCGGGGGAGCGGGTGTCGATGACCACTATGCTGCCCCCCTCACCCGCCTCCCCGGCCAGCAGGTCGGCGGCGAGATCCGCCGGATCGGTGCGAAACTTCAACTGGGCCTCGAAAAACGCGCTGGCCTCCAGCGGGCTCGCAACCCCGGTACTCAATACATGACTCATCCTGAACCTCCTTGTGATTAGAGTGCTATCTCTGTGGTGACGACTGTGTTGACCGAGTTGGCGATGAAGCACTCCTCGTGGGCCTGGTGGTGCAGCCGCTCCAGCACGGCGAGATCGGGCCGATGCTCGCCGCCAAACCGCACCCTGGGGCGCAGGGTGACCCGGGTGATGGACTGGCGACCTCGCTCGTTCTGCTCCATGATGCCGACGGCCTCATCCCGGTAGCTCTCCACCAGATAACCCGCCCTGGCGACCAGCCAGAGGAAGGTCAGCATGTGACAACTGGAGAGGGATGCGACGAAGGCCTCTTCGGGATCCACGTGCTCGGCCACCGACCAAGGCAAGGGCACCACATGGGGGGAGGAGGAAGCGGGCACCCTGACTCCACCGTCAAACGCCCACTCATGGGCCCGGCTGTAACGCTGATCGACAAAAGGCTCGCTGGCCCCTCGCTGCCAGCTGATGGTGGCGCTGTATTCCGACATGCAGACTCCTTCTGTAGCCAATGTGTGTAGCCAATGGGATTGATTCACTTCCTTGCCCACCAATTTAGCGACAAAATGGCCTTGCCACGCCGACCAATTTTGCCAATATGGGCAGACCAATTTATCCGCAACGGGAAGTGTCATGACAGTCCTGCCGACCCTCTTTGCCAATCAGCAGCAAAACGATCTTCCCCTGCACGAACAGCTGGTGCGCACCCTGCGGGAGGCGATATCCGGATGGGGGGGCCATCTGCCCCGCCCCCGCGGAGGCCAATCATGACAGTCCTGCCAACCCTCTTTGCCGACCAGCAGCAAAACGATCTTCCCCTGCACGAACAGCTGGTGCGCACCCTGCGGGAGGCAATATCCGGATGGGGGGGCCATCTGCCCCGGCCCCGCGGAGGCCAATCATGACAGTCCTGCCAACCCTCTTTGCCGACCAGCAGCAAAACGATCTTCCCCTGCACGAACAGTT
>NZ_JAPCIX010000008.1:128720-189487 GCF_027707605.1 Aeromonas sp. QDB31
CGCGGAGGCCAATCATGACAGTCCTGCCAACCCTCTTTGCCGACCAGCAGCAAAACGATCTTCCCCTGCACGAACAGTTGGTGCGCACCCTGCGGGAGGCAATACTGGCGGGTCATCTGCCGCTGCACGGCAGGCTGCCGGCCAGCCGCATGCTGGCCCGGGATCTCGGCATCTCCCGCAGCACTGTGGAGCTGGCCTATGGCCGGCTGGAGGCGGAAGGGTATCTGGTGCGCAAGGTGGGGGCCGGCAGCTTCGTCGCCCTGGCGGCGGTGCGCCCCGCTCCGCGCCCGCCCCAGTCGGCGGCGGGGCTCTCACGCCGTGGTCAGGAGATGGCGCAAGGGGGGGCCTGCCACGAGGTGCCCGAGGTGGGCAACTCCTTTGCCTCCAGCCAGCCGGATCCCCGCCTCTTTCCCCAGGCACTCTGGGGTCGCCTGATGCAGCAGCAGTGGCGTCAGGGGGCCAGCGACTGGATGAATTACGGGGATCCGCAAGGGCTGGCCACGCTGCGCGCCGCCATCAGCAGCTACCTGGTACAGTCGCGGGGCGTGGTGTGCGAGCCGGAGCAGATCCTGATCCTCACCAGCTCCCAGCAGGGCATATTGCTGGCGACCCAGCTGCTCATCGATGCCGGTGACACTGTCTGGGTGGAGGATCCCGGTTATCCCGGGGCCCGCACCGCCATGGAGAGCGCCGGCGCCCGCATCCACCCGGTGCCGGTGGACGAGGAGGGGCTCAATCCCGCCGGCGAACACCCCAGCCCCAGGCTCATCTACTGCACCCCGGCCCACCAGTACCCCCTGGGCGTGCCCATGAGCCTGCCGCGCCGCATGGCACTGCTGGCGGAGGCCGAGCGGCGCGGCGCCTGGATCCTGGAGGACGACTACGACGGGGAGTACCAGTACGATCAGCGGCCGCTCCCCGCCCTGCAGGGGCTGGATGGCCAGGGGCGCGTCCTCTATGTGGGCACCTTCAGCAAGGTGCTGTTTGGTTCCTTGCGCCTCGCCTACCTGGTCTTGCCGCGCCCCCTGATGGAGGCATTCAGCCGGGCTCGCGCCGCCGTCGACGGCCACAGCAACCAGTTGCAGCAGGCGGTCACCGCGGACTTCATCCGCGCCGGCCACTTCGCCACTCACCTGCGCCAGAGCCGCCTCGTTTACCAGAGCCGGCGGGATCTGCTGCTGGCCGAGCTGGCCGAGCACTGCCCAAGGCTCACCCCCGTCCACAGCGGCGCCGGGCTGCAGTGCGCCGTGCTGCTGCCCGTCGGGGGAGAGGCCCGCTGGACTGAGGCGGCCAACGCCCGGGGGTTGGGGCTGCGCCCCCTGCGTCAGTATCACCTCGCCCCGCCCACCCGGGAGGGCTGGTTGCTCGGCTTCGGCTGCCTCGACAACCAGACCCTGCGCCAGCTGTGCCGCCAGCTGGGCGCCCTGATGGAATCGGTCTGAGGTTAGGCCAGAAGAGCCCGGGTCCCATCATCACACTCTGCTGCCTGTTGAGGTCGCAGATAAATGCCGTCTGAGGCCAGGCCCAGAAGTCAGAGGCGTCCGGGCCCCACAATCGCACTGTGTCCCCAGTCGGGTTCGCAGGTAAAAACCGTCTGAGACCAGGCCCAGAGGTCAGAGGAGCCGGGGGCCAATAGCGCTGTGTCGGCAAGGGGCCCCGAACTATAATGGGCACAATCCCGTTGTAGAACCCGGCCAAGATGCATCGACTCCTGCTCCTGCTCCTCACGCTCTCCCTCTCCTCCTCCCCGATGGCGGCCACCCGATTTACCCTGCTCAGCCCGGAAAACGAACAGGATGCCCGCATGGACTACTACCGGGAGGCGATGCGACTGGCGCTGGAGAAGACCCGCCAGCAATATGGCGACTACGAGCTGCACGACTCCCTCAAGATGAACAAGGCGCGGATGCGGCTCGAGGTGCAAAAGCCGGGCAGAAATGCCCTCTTCATCATCGACAACTGGCCCCAGAAGACGCCTCACCACGAGGTCAGCCGGATCCCCTTCCCCATCGATCTCGGCATTCTCGGTTACCGGGTCTGTTTCGTCGGCGCCGACCGTGCTGAGGCGCTGGCCGGGGTCCGCACCCTGGCACAACTGCAGGCGTTCAGTCAGGGAAGTGGCAAGGGGTGGCAGGATGCCGATATCTTGCGCCACAACGGCTTCCAGGTGCAGGAGGTGGACAACTACGAGTCGCTGTTTCGCATGGTGGCCCGTGGCCGGGTCGATCTCTTCTGTCGCGGTGCCAACGAGATACTGGCGGAGTGGGAGGCCCACCACCCCAGGCTGCCGACCCTCACCGTCGATCGCCATGTGATCCTCTTCTATCCCTTGATCCACGCCTTCTACAGCCATGTCACCTACCACAAGGAGCGCGAGCGCATCCAGCTCGGCCTGCGGCTGGCCTGGCAGGACGGTTCTCTCAAACGGCTATGGCGCCAGCACTTCCAACCCTCCCTGGCGTTCACCCAGCTGGCTTCGCGCCAGCTGTTCAGGCTGAGCAACCCCCTGCTGCCCGCCGAGGGGAGCGACTACCGATCCTATCTCTATGATCCGGCCCGGGATGCGTTCGGTATTCCCCCCCACGACAAGACAGGCAAGGTCGGCAAGTAGCGCCTAGCCCCGCGCCCCCTGCTCTCGACACAGGGCGAGCCAGGCCTCGGCAGTGCGGGAGAGGTAGCGTTTCGCGGGCCAGATCACCCCGAGTCGCCAACTCAGCTCCGGCAACAGGGGACGCAACACCAGGCCGTCCGGCGTCAGCCGCCGACAGATGGGCTCGGGCAGGAAGGCAACCCCCATGCCGCTGCGCACCATGGCGGTGAGAAAATCCCACTGACTGCTGCGCGCCGCCACCTGGGGCACGAAGCCCGCCTGCTGACAGGCCTGCTCCAGCCGCTCGCTCAGGGTGAAGGCCTGGGTGTAGAGCAGGAAGGGCTCCTCCTGCAGATCCGCCAACCGGATCTCGCTCTCCCCGCGCCAGCGGGGCAGGTCCGGCAGCACCACCTGTATGGGATAGCAGTCCAGCTCCAGCGCACTCAGTACCCCCTCTTCCCTGGTCGGCAGCATGGTGATGGCGAGATCCAGCTCCCCCTCCAGCACCGCCTGCTCGATGCGGCGCCCGCCGTACTCGACAATCGAGAGCTCCACCCTGGGGTAGCGGCTGCGGTAGGCGCGGATGAGATCCGCATAGACGTGGCCCACCATGGGGGGTATGCCGAGCGCCAGGCGCCCATGCTGCAGGCTCTGCAGATCCGCGAGCTCCGCCTCCAGCTGCTGCATCTGGGCCAGGATCAGCTGGCCACGGGCAAACAGCACCTGGCCGCTGTCGGTCAGGGTGAAGCTGTGTCCCTCCCGATTGAGCAGGGGCTGGCCCAGCTCCTCCTCCATGCTGCGGATCATCTTGCTGATGGTGGGCTGGGTGACGAACAGCTTCTCGGAGGCGCGGGTGAAACTCTTCTCCCGCACCAGTTCGACAAAGTAACGCAGGGCTCGGATATCCATGGGACGCTCGTCTGGGGTGATCGCCAAATAATGCCAATTTGGCATATTTTTCATAATTTAAATTCATTTTTTGCAGGTTTGGCCCCCGCTTATACTGTGACCAGGTTCACAGAAAGACGCCCATCATGAAAGCCTTCTGCCTTCGCTGGTTGCAAACCCCCTTCCAAATCGCCCTGCTGGCGGCCATCTGGCTGCTGGCCGACACCGCGGTACGCACCTTCCACCTACCCCTGCCCGCCAACCTCACCGGCATGCTGTTGCTGCTGGTCTGCATCCTGCTCGGGGTGGTCAAGGCCCAGTGGTTCAGCGCCGGGGCCCGCTGGCTGCTGGCAGAGATGCTGCTGTTCTTCGTCCCCGCCGTGGTGGCCGTGGTCAACTATCAGGATCTGCTTCTGCAGGAGGGGTGGCGCATCATGCTGGTGCTGGTGACAAGCACTGTGCTGGTGCTCGGCACCACGGCCCTGGTGGTGGACAGGGTCTATCGCCTGGAGCTGAAGCTGGCCCGCCGGAGTCGCCGCCATGTCTGACACCCTGCTCGGCCTGCTCTGCTTCGCCCTCACCCTGCTGTTCTACTACGCCAGCAAGTGGCTCTATGGCAAGAAGCGCATCCTGCCCCTGATGCCGCTGCTGCTGGCCCCCGCCCTGCTGGTGGCCGTGGTGGTGCTGTTCCACATCCCCTATCAGGATTACATGGCCGAATCCCACTGGCTGCTCTGGCTGCTGGGCCCGGCCACCGTCGCCTTCGCGGTGCCCGTCTACGAGAACCGCGAGCTGATGCGCCGCCACTGGCTATCCCTGTCGGTGGGGGTGATCGCCTCGGTGGTGATGGCGGTGGGCAGCACAGTGTTGCTGGCCCGCTGGCTGAACCTCTCCGAGCTGCTGCAGCGCAGCATGGCCATGCGATCCATCACCACCCCCTTCGCGGTGGAGGCGACCCGCTCGGTCGGTGGCAATGCCGATCTCACCGCCCTGTTCGTGGTGCTGACCGGGGTGATCGGCATGGCGGTGGGGGAGAGTGTGCTGACGGTACTCGCCATCCGCAGCCGCCTCGGCAAGGGGGCGGGTTTCGGCGCCTCCGCCCACGGCGCGGGTACCGCCAGGGCGTACCAGATGGGCAACGAGGAGGGGGTGGTCTCCAGCATGGTGATGATGATAGCCGGCATGGCAACTGTGCTGCTCGCCCCCCTGCTGGGCAAGCTGTTCTGGTAGCGCATTGCAGCCCCCAACGAGAAGAGGCGCCCAGGGGCGCCTCTTCTTTGTGTCATCCACCAGGCTCTTAGAGGCTGGCGCAGATCTGCCACAAGTCGTACTGAATGGCGGCGGCCGTCACCTCGCGCCCCGCCCCAGGCCCCTGAATGACCAGCGGATTGGTGCGATAGCTGTCGCTCTCGATGGCAAACACGTTGTCGCAGGGCAGGAGGTTGGCGAACGGATGGTGGGGCTCCAGGGTCTCCAGCCCGACGCGGGCCTTGCCGTCGTGCTCGAAGCGGGCGACGTAGCGCAGCACCTTGCCGACCCGGCGTGCCCCCTCGAACGCGGTCTGGATGGGATCATCCAGCTCCTTGAGCCTGTCCATGAACTGATCCGTGCTCACCTTGCGCAGGGAGACCGGCACCAGGTTCTCCAGCTCGATGTCGGCGGAGTCGAGCTCGAAGCCCGCCTCCCGCGCCAGGATGAGCAGCTTGCGGCGCACGTCCTGACCGGAGAGGTCCTCCCGGGGATCCGGCTCGGTCAGACCGTGCTGCCAGGCCTCGTCCACCAGCTCGGAGAAGGGGCGGCTGCCGTCATACTGCTGGAACAGCCAGGAGAGGGTGCCGGAGAAGATGCCGGAGACTCCCTGGATGCGATCCCCGCTCTGGCGCAGCATCTGGATGCTGGACTGGATGGGCAACCCGGCACCCACGGTGGCGTTGTAGCGCCACTGCACCTGATGATCGCGGCAGCTCTGCTTGATGCGCTGGTAGAACTCGCTGTCGGCGGCACCGGCAAACTTGTTGGCCGCAATGATGTGGCAGCCGAGCTGGGCGAAGTCCGGGTAGTAGCGGCTCACCGTCTCGCTGGCGGTCATGTCGAGCGCGATCAGGGAGTCAAAACCGTGCTGCTCCAGCTGGGAGAGCAGCTCCGGCCAGATCAGCGGCTTGGGATTGAAGTTGTCACGCACCTTGAGGGGATCCAGCCCCTCCTCATCCAGCAGGCCTCCCTTGGAGTCGAACACCCCGTAGAGGGTGAGCGCCAGATTGAGCTCGTGCTCGAGCCGCGCCTTCTCCCGGGCGTAGAGGCTGAGCCACTGACCCCCTATGTTGCCCTTGCCGAACACCACCAGACCGACCCGGGTCGGACGGCTGAACAGGGCGCTGTGCAGGGCGATAAGCAGGGGCTCCAGCACCACCTGGCGCAGCACGGCCACCAGGCTCAGGCCGTCTCTGGCCACCTGGACGAACTCCAGCGGCTGATCCGCCAGCAGTTGATAGAAGCGGTGACACTGCTCGGCGTTGTCGGTCACCCCTGCGCCCACCAGGGCCACCAGACTGAACCCTTCCTTCTGGATCAGGCCTGTGAAGCTTCCCTGCAGCTGGAAGTCCCGCAGCACCTCGAAGGCCCCTTGTGCCACCTCCAGGGTATAGGCCAGACGCAGGATCCGACGATCCGGCTGGCGCTGCAGGGTGAGCGGGTGGAGGCGATGGCGGGCCAGATGGGCCTCGATAGCCGCCACCGTCTGCTCATAGCCGGTCTGGGGCAGCACCTTGAGCTCGATGAGGGCAATCTGATCCACCGAGGAGACGATGCGGGCGCCGCCGGAGCGGGGGGCGCGGCGCAGGATATGGGTGCAGCCTTCGTCCGGGTTGTAGCTGCAGCGCAGGGTGAGGCGCTGGCGGCTGTCGGCCACCGGTTGCAGGGTGCGGGAATGGAGCACGGAGGAGCCGAGACGGGCCAGCTCGTTGGCTTCCGCCAGACTCAGGCGCTCCAGCAGACGGGCTTCTTTGACCCGACGCGGGTCGGCGCTGTAGACCCCGGCTACGTCGCTCCAGATGGTGGTGGACTCCCCGTCCGCCAGGGCGGCAAGCAAGCTGGCGCTGTAGTCGGAGCCGTTGCGACCGAGCAGCAATGAGCGCCCCTCCATGTCGGCGGCGATGAAGCCGGTCACCACGATGCGGCCGGGGTGTTCGACCAGACGGGCCTTGAGCAACTCGCTGGAGATGGCGGTGTTGACCTTGACCAGGGCGCCATCCTCGGCGCGCAGGAAGCTGCGGGCGTCGAGCCAGATGGCCTTGTCGCCGCGGCTGGTGAGCAGGGCGGCCAGCAGGCGCGCCGACCACACCTCGCCAAAGGCAAGCAGGCCATTGCGCGCGAAGCGATCGAACTGCCCCTCCAAGGTCTTGGCGATCAGTTGCATGTCGTCGGTCAGCTGCTGGCTCAAGTCGAGCTGCAACTCTCCCTCCAGCAGACCGTCGATCAGGCTCTGCTGATAGGCGTGCAGGGCCGTGATGGCTTCGCCCGCGGCCTCATCACCCGCCTCGGCCAGCTCCACCAGCTGGATCAGCCGGTTGGTGGTCTTGCCAGCGGCGGAGACCACCACCAGTTCCCTGCCCCCGCCCTGCTGCTCGGCCTGTTGTTCGAGAATACTGGCGACCCGGCGATAGCAGACAGGATCCGCCAGGCTGCTGCCGCCAAACTTGTGCACATGACGCCGCTTCAAGGCTCTCTCTGCCGCCACCGCACTCTCTCCTTGCTGTTGCTGTTCCATTACTTCACCTGTTCTGCCTGTTGTGCCAACTGCGCCTGTTCAAAGCCTTGAGCCAGATCGGCCACCAGGTCTTCACCGTGTTCTATGCCCACCGAGAGGCGCAGCAACTGGGCGCTGATGCCCGCCGCCTGCTGCGCCGCCGGTGTCATGGCCCTGTGGGTCATGCTGGCCGGATGGGCCACCAGACTCTCCACCCCACCGAGGGATTCCGCCACCGAGAAGAGACGCAGCGCCGCGAGGAAGGCGCGCAGCCCCGTCTCGTTGCAATCGAGTTCAAAACTTAGCATGGCGCCGAAGCCGGACTGTTGACGGCGCGCAATCTCGTGGCCCGGATGGCTCGGCAAGCTGGGGTGATAGATTTTTTTGACCAGCGGCTGTTGCTGCAAGAAGGCCAGGATCCTGTCCGTGTTCTCCTGATGGGCGCGCAGGCGCGGCGCCAGGGTGCGCAACCCACGCAGGGTGAGGTAGGAGTCGAAGGCCCCCGAGGTGAGCCCCAGACAGTTGGCCCACCACACCAGTGACTCGGCCAGCTCGGCCTCCTTGGCGATCGCCACCCCGCCCACCACGTCGGAGTGGCCGTTGATGTACTTGGTGGTCGAATGCACCACCACATCGGCACCCAGCGAGAGCGGCTGTTGCAGCAGCGGCGATAGGAAGGTGTTGTCCACCACCACCTTGGCACCCACCTCATGGGAGGCGGCGGCGATGGCGGCCACGTCCACCACCCGCAGCAGCGGGTTGGAGGGGGTCTCTACCCACACCAGGGCCGGCTGCTGCGCCAGGGCCTCGGCGAGCGCCGACTCGTCTCCCTGATCGACGAACTGCACCCTGTAGTGGCCCTTGGCCGCCAGATACTCGAACAGGCGCCAGGTACCGCCGTAACAGTCGTGGGGGGCGATCAGCAGATCCCCCGCTTTGAGCAGGGCCGTGGTCACCAGGTGCACGGCTCCCATGCCGGTGCCGGTCACCACGGCGCCAGCGCCCCCTTCCAGCGCAGCCAAAGCGTCCGCCAGATTGGTGCGGGTCGGGTTGCCTGAGCGGGCATAATCGTATTGACGGGGCTCGCCAAAGTCGGCAAAGGTGTAGTTGCTGGAGAGATAGATGGGGGGCACCACGGCACCGTGCTGTGTGTCTGTCTCAATCCCGGTGCGTACCGCCAGGGTGGCCTTGTGGGTCATGTCACTCTCCTTGATGTGTTGCCGGAGCCGGTCCGCCTCGTGGGTCGTCCTGCCCCGCTCTCATTTGCGCTGGCCGGAGTGCCGGCCCATGGTGCATCACACTACGCCACCTTAAAAAAGCCGTCAACACTTCTAGACGTCTAAATGGCTTTGCTGTTGGATTGCCATTGAGATCCTTAAGGGTTAAAATCCGCGCTCACGGCCAAACGAGAACAGGTGGAACATGGGTACAGAGTGGAACGGCGACTACGTCAGCCCCTATGCGGAGCACGGCAAGAAGAGCGAACAGGTCAAGAAGATAACCGTCTCGATCCCGCTCAAGGTGCTGAAGGTGTTGACCGATGAGCGCACCCGTCGCCAGGTGAACAACCTGCGTCATGCGACCAACAGCGAGCTGCTCTGTGAGGCCTTCCTGCACGCATTCACCGGTCAGCCGCTGCCCTGCGACGACGATCTGCGCAAGGACCATCCGGACAGCGTCCCCGCCGAGGCCCGCGCCATCATGGAGGCGCTCGGCAAAGAGATCGAAGATTTCGACGCCGAGTAATCCGGTGGCCCATGGCACATAATCCCCCCTCTTCGATGACGCGGCCCGGTGCCGCGTCATCCTTATCCGCTCCCTGCCCGTTCAGCCTGCGCCGCTACCAGAGCGACATCAGCAGCCACAGCCACGACTTCGCCCAGCTGGTGATCCCCCTGGACGGCCCCCTCGAGATCGAGGTGCAGGGCCAGGGTCGCCGCCTAGCGCCTGGCTTTGCCTGCATCATCGCCCCCGGCCTTCGCCACGATTACGCTGCCGATCCGGCGCTCTCCTTCCTGGTGCAGGAGAGCCACTGGCTGCCCGAGGCCCTTGGCGAGCACCCCTTCATCCCCCTGGATGAGCCCCAGCGCCACTACCTCGCCTTCCTGCATCAGATGGTGCGCCAGGGTCGTCATGTAGCCGGCATGGAGCAGATCTGGCTGGGCCTCCTGGCCCAGGGTCAGGGCATGGGCCCCACCCTGGCCCCCCGCATGACAAGAGTGCAGCGCCACATCGAGGCCCACCTCGCCGAGCCCCTTGGCAACGAGCGGCTGGCCGCCATCGCCTGCCTCGGTCAGAGCCAGTTCAAGCACGCCTTTCGCCAGCAGTTCGGCATGAGCGCCTCCCACTACATTCGCAGTCGGCGCATGGCGCTGGCACGCACCCTGCTCGCCCAGACCGCCCTGCCCATAGGCGAGGTGGCCAGCCGCTGCGGCTATCAGGATCAGGGAGCCTTCGCCGAGCGTTTCCTGGCCGAGACGGGCCTCACCCCCTCCCGCTGGCGCCAGCAAAACGGCCCGCAGCCATAATAGTCCGGCCCCTTGCCGAAGACAGGGGCTGCCATTTCGAGGCATGCTGGGATCAATGCAAGGTGTGTGAAAGGAGGAGCCAAGATGCAGACCATAAGCTGGCAGCAGTTCGAGATGGTGGAGCTGAGAGTGGGCACCCTGGTGCGGGTCGAGCCCTTCCCCGAGGCGCGCAAGCCCGCCTACAAGGTGTGGGCGGATTTCGGCCCCGAGCTCGGGGTGCGCAAGAGCAGCGCCCAGATAACGGATCTCTATCAGCCGGAGGATCTGGTGGGGCGCCAGATAGTTGCCGTGGTGAATTTCCCGGCCAAGCAGATAGGCCCCATCCAGTCGGAGTTTCTGCTGACCGGCTTCTACCGGGCCGATGGCGCCGTGGTGATGGCCATCCCGGAGCAGGCGGTGGAGAACGGCGCCAAGCTGGGCTGAGACACTGTGCCCCATGAATGAGAAGAGGCGACCCCGGGGTCGCCTCTTCTCTATTTTTAGCCAACGCGCCGCTGTTACTTCAGCAGGCTGAAGAGCAGGGCCGACACCGAGAGCGAACCGGTCAGCAGGATAAAGCCGTTGGTCCAGCCGTGACGGAAGCGGGCCAGCGCTTCCACCTTGTAGATGGCCACCACCGGCATGATGAAGAGGATCATGGCGATGACGGGGCCGGAGAGGGTCTCCATCAGGCCGAGGATGCCGGGGTTGATGACAGCCGCCCCCCAGATGGCGAAGAACATCAGGGCGATGCCGAGCCGGTCCGCTTTGGCCAGCGACAGCCCTGTGGGCTTGGCGATCAGGCTTTTCAGGCTCTCCCGGGCGCCGAGGAAGTGGCCGAGGAAGGAGGAGCTGATGGCGATGAAGGCGATGAGCGGCCCCAAGGTCACTATCACAGGGTTGTCTGTGATGTTGGCGAGGTAGGAGAGCACGGAGACGTTCTGGGCCTTGGCCTCGGCCAGCTGGGCCGGAGAGAGGCTCAACACGCAGGAGAAGACGAAGAAGAGCACGAAGCCCACCAGCATGACGGTGGTGTTACGCAGGATCAGGCCGCTCTTTGCTTCAGCCTGCTCGCTATATTCCCGGCGCTGCACGTTGGCAAAGCCGGAGATGGCGGCAGCGTGGCTGAAGGCGAACACTGTGACCGGCAGCGCCAGCCAGACGGTGTTGAGGAAGCTGGCCCCCTCGAACGCGGTCACTTCCGGCCAGTGCCACTGGGGGATCAGATAGCAGGAGAGTGCCGCCAGAATGGCCGCCAACGGGTAGACCATGAAGGCGAAGGCCCGCAGCATCGCCTTCTCCCCCGCCATCATCACGGCGATCATGGCGAACACCAGCAGGCCGGAGAGCATCACCCGGTTCGGGGCATCCATGCCGAGCTGGTTGATCATGAAGCTCTCCACCGTGTTGGTGAGCCCGACCCCGTAGATGAGCAGGATCGGGAAGATGGAGAGGAAGTAGAGCGCCGAGATGAGGCGACCGGCCATCTTGCCGAAGTGCTCCTCGGCCACCTCGGTGAAGTCGGCGTGGGGGCGGGAAGAGGAAAGCACGAAGCGCGCCAGCCCGCGATGGGCCAGGAAGGTCATGGGACCGGCCAGCACGGCGACGATGACGAGGGGCCAGATACCCCCCAGACCCAGGTTGATGGGGAGGAAGAGTATGCCGGCGCCGACCGCGGTACCAAACAGGCTGATGACCCAGTGGGTATCGTGACGACGCCAGCCAGTGCGGGTGATGGATGGGGAACCAGATAGCTCCCGGGTGACCTCTACAGATGAACTCATTGATAAACCACTTATATATAGTATTAAAATCTAAAAATATTGTGCTCCTTTAGCATTTAATTCTCAAAAAACGGCATTGGCAGATCTCACTGGCAAAGCCAGGTTCAGCCAGTGAGATTGGGCGGAATTTCCAGTCCGCCCTGTTCGGTTAAACCTTTAAACAGCAAATTACGCAAAATATAAAACCAAAATATAACCACTGGTCGATTTTTTATTTCGACCAATGCGCAGTTTTCAGAATTACCTGAAAATAGATACCAGCACTTTGAGTTTGATTGTGATGATCCACTACAGCAATCCATTTAAGTAGCGAATACACCTGAATATGCCGCGCCAAGCCAGCGGATCACACCAAGCAATCAGGCGGCCACGAGGCCGCCTGATTGGATGAACTGGCTACATTTCAACCGGATCAGTGAGTCAGGATCTTGCCCCAGGCGAGATCCGGGTCCCCCATCACGATGAAGTCAGGGTTCTCCAGCGACTCCGTTTCGTTGTAGCTGAGCGGCTGCAACGCCAGGCTGAGGATGCGCCCCCCTGCCGCCTCGACGATGCACTGGGCGGCGGCGGTGTCCCACTCGCCGGTGGGGCCGAGCCGCACATAGCAGTCTGCCGCCCCTTCCGCCACCAGGCAGGACTTGAGGGAGCTGGAGCCAAGCGGGATCAGCTCGTAGTTGATGGCCGGGTTGAGGCGGCGGGTGAGGTTCTCCAGCTTCTGGCGGCGGCTGATGGCCACCACCAGGGAGTCCGGCTGGTCGTGCTCGTGGTGCATGGCACTGATGGGATGCACCTCGCCATTTACCTCCTTGAAGGCGCCGTGGCCGCGTACCGCCCAGTAGAGCACATCGGCCTCGGGGGCATAGATGACCCCGAGCACGGGGACATTGTCCCGCACCAGGGCGATCAGGGTGGCGAAATCACCGCTGCCGGCGATGAACTCGCCGGTGCCGTCGAGGGGGTCCACCAGCCAGTATTGCCGCCAGTTGGCACGCTGGCTGAAGGGCACATCGGCCGCCTCTTCAGTCAGCACGGGCACATGGGGGGTGAGCGCCGACAGCGCCTGCTTGAGGTAGGCATCGGCAGCAAGATCGGCACTGGTGACCGGGGTCGCATCCTCCTTCAGCTGACGCTCGAACTGACCGCCGTGATAGATTTCGTGAAGGATCCGTCCCGCTTCGCGGGCTATCTCCTTGACCCCAGGTATCCAGGCCAACAACTCCTGCATCTTGTTATCCTCTGTTTTTATTACCTTTACCCACGCTTGGGCTCTAGCTTTCCTGCTCCGCCAGCCATTTGCTGGCCAGCAGCAGGGCACTGATGCTGCGCGACTCGGTGAAGTCGGGTCGCGCCAGCAATTCGTCGATGCGATTGAGGGGCCAGGGGATCACCTCGAGGGGCTCGGGCTCGTCGCCCACCCGCTGCTCGGGGTAGAGATCCCGTGCCAGCAGTATGTCCATCCGGCTGGAAAAATAGCCGGGAGCCAGGGAGACCTGCTTGAGAGGGATCAGGTCACGGGCCCCGAAGCCCGCCTCCTCCATCAGCTCCCGGTTGCCCGCCTCGAAGGCATCTTCGCCCGGATCGATCAGCCCCTTGGGGAACCCCAGCTCGTAGGAGTGAGTGCCCGCCGCGTATTCGCGCACCAGCAGCAGGGTGTGGGCATCGAACAGGGGCACCACCATGACGGCCCCCCGGTTGCCACCGCGCATCCGCTCGTAGACTCGCTCTTCCCCGTTGCTGAATTTCAGATGCAAGGATTCCACCTTGAACAGCCGACTCTCAGCCACCAGCTCGGCCTTGATGATCTCCGGCTTGCGCTTGTCATGGGCCATGGCCTCGACGCGGACGTGTTCGGGTTTGCACTTGTGGGGGTCACTCATCTGGGCTGACTGCTCATTAAAAAAGAGTGCTTCAAGAGTAAACGACTCCCCGAGGGAACACCACGGGGCAAGGGCCGGAAAGGTGCCTGAAAAATCCGTTATAATGCCCCCCGTTTTCCCCACCCAATCCGACACAAAGAGGCCCCATGCCCACCCCACTGCCCTGGCACCAGATAGACACAGTTCTGCTCGACATGGATGGCACCCTGATCGACCTTCATTTTGACAGCCACCTCTGGCAGCAGCTGGTGCCCGAACGCTACGCCGCGCGCCTCGGCCTGCCGCTGGCTGACGCCAAGGCGCAGATCGATGCCCACTATCAGGCCGTCAGCGGCACCCTCGACTGGTACTGCGTCGATTACTGGAGCCGGACGCTCGGACTCGACATCCGCGCCCTCAAGCAGGAGATACTGGACAAGATCCAGTGGCGGCCCCACGTCATCCCCTTCCTGGCCGCCCTGAGGGCGGCGGGCAAGCAGCTGGTGCTCTTCACCAATGCCCACCCCGCCAGCCTGTCGGTCAAGGATGCGCGCCTCGGTCTCGCCAGCCACCTGGATCTCATGGTGAGCACCCATGAGCTCGGCTGGTCGAAGGAGAGCCAGTACTGCTGGCAGGCGCTGGCAGAACGGCTGGCATTCGATCCAGCCCGTACCCTGTTCGTCGATGACAGCGAGCGGATCCTGCGCGCCGCCGCCGACTACGGCATCGGTTACCAGCTCGCCATCCAGAACCCGGACAGTCACCAGCCGGAGCAGCAGATTACCGCCTTTCCGGCGATCCGCGACTACGCCGAGTTATTGCCGCTGGCCGTGTGAATCGGCATTTTGCGCATCAATGGGGAAGCCACAGACCCCATGAGCAAGCGGATAAACAAAAGGACTGCCCGGGCAGTCCTTTCTCATTGGTGTCGGGCGCGCTAGCCCCCCCACTCCACCAGCCGGTACTGCTTCTTGCCCCGGCGCAGCAGCAGGTAGCGGCCAAACAGCCGATCCACTGCACTTAGCCGTTCATCCTGTCTTATGGCGCCGTTGAGGCTGATGGCGCCCGCCGCCAGCAACTCCCGGGCAACCCGCTTCGAACTCGCCAGGCCGCTCTCCACCAGCAGGGTCACCAGATCCGTTTCCCCCTCGATATGGCAACTCGGCATGCCATCCTGCGCCAGCTGGGCGAGATCGCTTTCGCCGAGGCGGGCCACGTCGCCGCTGAACAGCAGCTCGCCGATGCGCCGCGCCGCCGCCAGCGCCCCCTTGCCGTGCACCAGTTCGGTCAGCTCGTCCGCCAGCACCTGCTGGGCCTGCTTGCGCCCCTGCCGACCCGCATCTTCGACTTCCAGCTCCCTGATGGCCGCCAGCGGCATAAAGCTGTAGTAGCGCAGGAAGCGGTAGACATCCTCGTCCGCGGTGCCGAGCCAGAACTGATGGAAGGCGTAGGGCGACGTGAGCGCCGGATCCAGCCAGATGGCGCCCCCTTCCGTCTTGCCGAACTTGGTGCCATCTGCCTTGGTGATGAGGGGCAGCGTCATGCCGTGAACCTGGGTCTGATGCAGCCGGCGGGTGAGATCCATGCCGCTGGTGATGTTGCCCCACTGATCGTTGCCGCCGATCTGCAGGGTGCAGCCGAGACGCTGGTTGAGCACGGCGAAGTCCTGGGATTGCAGCAGGGCGTAGGAGAACTCGGTAAAGGAGATCCCCTGATCCGGGCGGGCCAGCCGCTGGCGCACCGATTCCCGCGCCAGCATGGCGTTGACCGAGAAGTGCTTGCCGATGTCCCGCAGAAAATCGAGGGCGGACATCTGCCCCATCCAGTCGGCGTTGTTGACCAGCACAGGGGCCGCCAGCCCCTCGCTCGCGGGCAGCAGCGCCCGGATCTGGGCGGACAGGCTGACCACCCAGCCCTGCACCCTGTCCGCGCTGTTGAGGCTGCGCTCGGTCGCCTTGAAGCTGGGATCGCCGATGAGACCGGTGGCGCCCCCCACCAGGGCCACTGGGGTGTGACCCGCCAGCTGGAAGCGGCGCAGCATCAAGAGCGGCACCAGATGACCGATATGCAGGCTGCTGGCAGTAGGATCGAAGCCACAGTAGAGGGTGCGCGCCTGGGCGAGGTGGGCGGCCAGGGACGCCGGGTCGGACATCTGGGCCACCAGGCCGCGCTCGGTCAGGTTAGTGAGCAAATGGGGGGCGAACATGGGGTCTCCAACAGCAGGGGAAAGTCGCCATACTCGCCTCTATGGTTCGGGGCGGATATGTCCCCTAGGGGACAGTTTTGCCACTCTCGTGCTAGCATCCCGCCCATATCGGGGAGCCTGTCCCCACCATCCGGAGCCCGTCGCCATGAGCCAGCCCCTCGCCACAGACTCGCTGACCCAGAGCCTGACCGCCGTCGTCGATGCCCTGCACAGCCCGGCCTTTGCGGCGGCCCTGGTGCGCCTCATCCAGCAGCAGGTGGCGTTCGACTGCGCCCTGCTGCTCGGAGTGGGGCTGCGCCCGGTCTACCTCCATGACAACTTGAGCCACCAGCGGGCCCTGCTGTTTGATCGCTACCTCACCAGCCACTTCAGCCAGGATCCCTTTATGCAGGCGCTTCAGGACGGCCTCCCCGCCGGGGTCTGGACCCTGGCGCAGGTGTCTAAGGGGCGGCTGGATCCCGAATATCGCCACCACTTCTATCAGGCCACCGGCTGGCAGGAAGAGGTGGGGCTGATCCTGCCGGTGCGTGACGGGTTCACGCTAATGCTGTTTCTGGGTCGTCTCGACAAGCGCCAGGCCCTGCGCCCGGACGAACGGGCCCGGCTGGAGGCGCTGTTTCCGCTGGTGCATTCCCTGTGTCGCCAGCAGTGGCGAGAGGCGGTACCGCTGCTGGCCCAGAACCCGGCCCGGCCCGATGGCAGCGACCTCAAGGCGACGGTGGAGCAGGCCATCGCCAGCGTGGGCGGAGACAGGCTAACTCGCCGGGAGCGGCAGGTGGCGGGCCTGTTGCTGCAGGGGCTGGACACGGAGGCAATCGCCGCCGAACTCGGCATCGGCAGCGGCACCGTGAAGAATCACCGCAAGCACCTCTACGGCAAGCTGCGCCTCGGCTCGCGCGCCGAGCTGTTCAGCCTCTTCCTGAATCACCTCATCACCACGCCCTTGAGCCCCCTCCCACCAGAGGAGCCCGCCCCATAACGACAACACCCCGCCGGAGCGGGGTGTTGTCGTTATGGAGCCATGTCGTCAGATGCGGCCCTGATAGCGCAGCGGGAAGCGCCCCTGACCATCGGGTTGACCGAGGAAGGGCAACCCCTGCTTCATCTGTTCCGGCAGTGCCGGGCCCGGCTTGAGGGTGCCCTGGAACAGGTACTGGCGATTGGCCTGCAACTCCAGCTTGCCGAGCACTTGCACCGCCTCTGAACCCTGCTTGATCTCGGCCACCAGGCGGGAGTCGAGGCAGGTCAGCTTGACCTCGGGATCCCCCAGTGGCAGCTTGCCCGCCGGGGTGTCGGCCTGCGCGTCATACCAGTTGAGATTGCCGTAGAGCTCCTCACACCAGGGATTGCCCTGAGCGAACTGATCGACCTTGAGTTGCAGCTGACCCGCCGCCGTCAGGGGGAAGGGCAGGCCCATGGGCACCCGCGCCAACACCCAGGGGGCAGGTGCGTTGAGGATGATGTCACGGCCGAAGGCCGCGCCATTCCAGCCGATCACCCCCTGGCCATTGAGGCCGGCGCGCTCGCCGAAACGCAGCGACACCTCGGGAGCCAGGCGCAACAGCGACCAGCCATCGAGCTCCCAGCGCAGTTGGGTCAGGGACTCGCTGGCATATTGCAGCCGGGCAATCTGGCCGCTCCAGAGAGTACCGCTCACCCCTTCCAGCTGCACCAGGTTGGGGGGCAACGGCAGATGGCGCACCACCAGAGTGGCGGGCAACCTGGCCAGCAGGAACATCAGATAGACCGTCAGAAACAGGACGGCAATCAGTACTTTTTGCTTCATAGAACACGACTCGACTGCAAGGATCCGGCCCAGGCGAGGCCCGATGCCATAACGGAATGCGATGCCGGAAACCGGACGGCGAATTGAACGCTTGGTGTCATTGGGGGCGGCTCAACTGCAAACGTCTGACCTTGACCAGGCCAGGTGCCAACCCCTCACGGGCCACCTCGATGATCTGCACCTGGACCCCGTATTGATCGGAGAGGGTCGCGAGCCAGAGCAGCAGATCATCGAACGGTACCGTGTCTATCCACACTTGCAACTCCTGCCCCTGGGGTTGCAGCCGGGCAATCTTGATCTTCTGGTTGAAGGCGGTGCGGTTCACCACCCCGTCCAGGGTGCCGCTGGTGTCGATTTGCCGGCCTTGGCCACCCTGCATCGCCAACACCTCCTGCCCTTTCTCTTTCAACCAGGCAAGCGTCTGCTGCTGATTGGCCACCTGCCTCTCTCGCTCGTCGATACGATTGGCGACAGGTTGCCAGATGACCCAGTAGCAAAGCCCGAGCAGCAGTATGCCGCCGCCCACCGCCACCAGCCGCTGTTCGCGGGGGCTGATGCCATGCCACCAGATTTGCAGTTTGTCCATCATGATGATTTCCCCTTCAGCACCAGCGCGCCTTCCACCTTGCCCTCGGTGCTTCGCACCTCACCCTGCTGCACCTCAAAGCGCTTGCCCGCCAGCTCACGGAAGCGCTCGATCTCGGTGAAACCCGGGGCCGTGACCTGCAACCTGAGCTCACCCCTGCCCGCATCGAAACGCAGCACCTCGGGCTTGAGGCCGGGTACCTCGGCAAACACCGGCGCCAACTCGGTCAGCAGCAGCAGGATCCCATCCTGCGGGGTCTGCCCCAGGGACTTGAGGTGCTGGGCCATCTGGCTGCGGACGTTGACGATCCGGGTCTCCCCCGGGAAGATCCGGGTATAGACCTGCCGGATCTCCGCCTTGAGGGCCTTGTCCTGCTCCGCCAGCTGATGAAGATGCACCCCGCGCTGGGTCAGCGCCACCAGCAGCAGGATCCCCGCCACCACCGCCACCTTGCGCCACTGCAGCCAATAACGGCCGTATTCGGTCTGCGGTCGATAGGGCCCCTGCAACAGGTTGGCCTGGCAAGCGAGCGCCCCTTTCGCCAGCAGCAGCATGGGCAGCTCGGGATCAGCCCCCCGCCAGTTGCCGGTCGCCATGGCCGGAATGGGGGTGTGGCTATACAGGGTCACCGGCTCGGGCTGGGCTGCCAGCAACATGGCCAGCAGCGGCTCGTCGGCGACTATCCCCTGAACGGGGCCCTGACGGATCAACCACTCTGCGCCAAGCTGCAGGGCAGACCATCCCTCGGTGGCGGGTGGCAGGGCCAGCACATCCGGCAGCAGTTGCAGGGTCTTGAGACCCGCCTGCTGCAGCCACGCCAGCCACTCCTGCATCTTCGCCTTGTCCACCGCCATCAGATCCACGTCGTTCCCCTGATGAGCCAGCACCACCAGATGCAGTTCATCCACATCGGAAGCGATCTGCTCCTCGAGCAGATAGGGCAGCGCCGCCGCGGCCTGACGACTGTACTTGCCCGGCAGGCTGACCCGCCGGAAGATGAGATCGCTGCCAGGCACCAGGGTCACCACGGGGCGGCCGCCGGCACGCTCCTGCAGCTCACCCAGGGCATGGGCCGAGGCCAGGATTCCGGAGGCGATGATCTCCTGCTCCTGCGTCGACCACACCAGCCAATGCACCGGCTGCTGCGCATTGGTCCCCAGACGGATGACCAGACTCTCGCTCACAAATGATTCTCCTGCCATGCCCGCCAGCATCCTTGTCGATGGGCGAGCCGCAGCCATCGGCTGCAGTCCAGATAAGGGGCGGGACAGACAGGCCAGAGGCCAGCCATCTCCCTGTTATTCTGCGCCATCGTTCAGACGACGCAGCATCACCAGCTTGTTGTCCTTGCCACGCTGGAAAACAGTCTCCAGCCGGGCCCGCACATCACCCACCTCGGCCAGCAGACGGGCTTCGAAGAAGTTGCTCTTGATGTCCAGTGCAGCATCCAGCCCCGTGATGGCGCCCGGCTGCACCGGCAGCTCGTCCGTCATCTCCTTCTTCTCCTTCCACCCCTTCTTGGGGCGGTTAGTCAGCACCTGCTTGGCGTCGTCCAGCCCGATCTTGCCCTGGTAGAGCCCCACCAGCAGGGCCGCCTGCTCCGGCTTGATGGTGTTGATGTTCACCACCAGCTTGTCGCTGGGCAGGGTGCACACATAGGGGGCGAGCCGGGCGTAGAGCTCGCTGCTCACCCCGCGCACGGCCCGCAATTCGTCCGTTCCCAGCAGCCACTGATTCGCCACCAGATAGGGGGGATTGAGCCCCTCGTAATAGGCATCCTCGGCCCCGTTGCTCGACACCAGCTGGGTATCCTTGTCGGTCCAGTCGCGGATGGCGTCGGTGAGCTGCACCGTCTCGTACTCATCCACCTCCAGCGCCTCGAGCAGCGCCCGGAACGCCTTGAACTGATAGGGCTGCGCCTCGAGGTCATCGCCACTCTCCCCCTCTTTCAGGGCCAGGCTCAGGCTGTTGAGGTTGAAACAGGATTGCAGATCCCGCACCCGTCCGGACAGAGTACCGTCATCCACCGGAAAGACAGCATCCTGGCGCGCCCAGTTCTGACCCAGATTGACCACATCGGGGTCATCCTTGAAATCCTGGTTGAGCACCTTGATCACCAGCGCCTCCGCCGACATGGCATACCACCAGGCCTGCTTGCCGGCGGTGAGGTTGCTGGTCCGGCGCAACTCCAGTTGCAACCGGCCGCTCATGTTGCTGGCGATGATCACCATCACCGACAGGATGAGCAGTACCACCAGCAGGGCCATGCCCCCTTGCCGGCCCGGTGTGGTACGGGATGGGCCCCGGCTGCGCTTAACTGCCATTGTCCGCTCGCTGGCCGCCGGCCCCGATGAGGAACTGACGACGGCGAAGGGTACCGTTATCTTCCATGACGGTCGGGGAAAAATGACGCTCAATTACCATTTTCAGCCCTCTGGCCGCTGGCCCCGATGAGGAACTGACGACGGCGAAGGGTGCCGTAATCCTCCATGACGGTCGGGGAACAACGACGATCAATTACCATTTTCAGCCCTCTGGCCGCCGGCCCCGATGAGGAACTGACGACGGCGAAGGGTACCGTTATCTTCCATGACGGTCGGGGAAAAATGACGATCAATTACCATTTTCAGCCCTCTGGCCGCCGGCCCCGATGAGGAACTGACGACGTATGGTGCCGTAATCCTCCAGATCCAGCTCCACCGCCAGCCCATGAGGCAACAGGTCGCGCTGGGTCCACTCCTCCTTCCACATCCCCTTGTCGTAGAAATAGAGTCGCAGGGCCGTCACCCCGGTCAACACCGGCTGAATGCGCGGCTCGGTGCCGATCGCGGGATCCGGATAGAGGTAGCTGAGCCGTTCCAGAGTCTGCTCCTTGAGTCGCCAACCCACCCGCTGCAAGCCGGAGCGCGGCAGCATGCCGTCCGGATTTAGCCAGCCACCGCGGATGAAAGCCATGCCCCAGTCATCGCTCTGCTGGCCGAAGCGGGAGGCCGCCAGCAGCACCTTGTTGTTCTCACCATCGATGCGGCCGCTGCGCGGCACCATCTGGGTGACGTCTCGCTCCAGCAGGCTGAAGGCGAGCTGCAGTTCGGAGAGACGGACCTCCTTGCGCTTGGCCACCTCGTCGCTGGTAAGCACCCCCTGCAGCACCTGATAGGCCCCCATGCTGAGGCTGGCGAAGATGGCGATGGCCACCAGCATCTCCAGCAGGGTAAAGCCGCTCTGACGGCGCCTCGGCATCGGGCAGGCACTCGTCCGCTGGCACCGGCTCCGGATCATGGGGACAACACGGTGCTTGTTCATCGGCTGATATAGGTCCGGATCATGGCCACCGGGCTCTCGGCCTTGGGCGCGGTACGCACTTCCATGTCCAGAGCCTTGAAGTTGTTGTCGCTGGTGGCGACGCCGCGATAGCGCCAGTACCAGGTCTCGCCGGCCAGCTCCTCGTTCCCTTCCACCCAGCTGTCACCCGGCCACTTGGCCTCGAGCTTCTGCTGCACCAGCTGGTTTTCCACCACCCAGGTCGCCAGCGTCTTCTCTTCCAGGTAGTTGAGGCCGGAGAGGTGTTCGCTGGCGGTCTTCATCACGGCCAGGCCGGCGATGGCAAACACCGCCAGCGCCACCATGACCTCCAGCAGCGTCATGCCGCGCGCCTTGATAGAGGGGGCTCTCACTCTTCTTCCTCTTCGTCTTCTAGCAGGGAGAGGCGACCAAACTCATCCCCCTTGACGGTGCGCAGGTACTTCTCGTCATCCACCTGCTGACTCAGGGTCAGCATGAAGGGGGTGAGTTCGCCCCCCGGGAAGACGAAGATCTGGGGCGTGCGCTCCTTCTCGTCGCGGCCCTGTTCGTTCTTCTCGTCCGAGTCGGTACGCCAGCTGAAGCCCTCCAGTTCAACGGTCAGGGTCATCTCCTCCGGCAGCTGCACCTGCCCCAGGATCTTGTCGCCGGTCAACGCCTGCCACTTGCGATCCTTGGGGTTGCGGGACATAAACTGCCAGCCGCTCTCCTCGACTCGCAGGCCCAGCAGCCGGCCATCCATCACCGAATACTCCTGCGCCTGCTGCAGGGTTGCCATGAAGCGGCGCGCCTGCTTATCCAGCTCCCGATCCCCCCGGGCGCCCCCCATGCTGAGGGTGACGGCGGTGGCCACCAGCCCCATCAACATGGCGACCAGCAACACCTCCAGCAGGGTGAAACCCGCCTGACGATAAGGTTTCACAAGACCAGCCCCATCAGCATGGCGGCGCAACCCATCACTTATTGGAAATCCTTCAGGTTCCAGTTGCCGATGTCGTCATCGGTCCCGGCTTCCCCGTCCAGCCCCATGCTGAAGATGTCGAGCTTGCCGAACTGGCCTGGGCTCAGCAGCTGGTACGGGTTGCCCCAGGGATCCTGCGGCAGGCGCTTGATGTAGCCCCCTTCCCGGTAGCTACGTGGCTCGGGGGACGCGGTCGGCTTGTTGACCAGGGCATCCAGCCCCTGCTCCGTGGTCGGATAGCGGTTGTTGTCCAGCTTGTACATGTCGAGGGCATTTTCCAGCGCCACTATGTCGGAGACCGCTTTCTGCTGATCTGCCTTCTCCTTGTTGCCCATCAGATTGGGCACCACCAGGCTGGCCAGGATCCCCAGGATCACGATAACCACCATGACTTCCAGCAGAGTAAAACCGGCTTGACGACGCTTGTGCATTGCTATGACTCCCTAACGAATGAGATGACGTGTGTCATCAGAAAATGATCATATTGTTGAACCACGACCGTTCGATTATGCCTGTCGGCCAATAGAACCCACGAGTTCGATTGGATTTGTGGGATCAAATAACGAAGCCTATTCGAACGCCTGACCTCACAAATTCACCATGTGATTGAGTTTGAGTGAGTGGACCGCAGGATCGACCGGAGCAAGGCGCCTGGAGGCCTGCATCATAGATTGACCATGTTGTTGAGCTCCAGGATCGGCTGCAGGATCGACATCACGATAAAGAGCACCACCCCTGCCATGGAAACCACCAGCATGGGCTCGAACACCCCGAGGGCGATGTTCACCTGGGTTTCAAACTCCCTGTCCTGGTTGTCGGCCGCCCGTTCCAGCATGCTGTCGAGCTCGCCGCTCTGCTCGCCGGAGGCGATCATGTGCAGCATCATGGGCGGAAAAATCTTGGTCTCATCCAGCGCCTTGCGCAGGCTGGTCCCCTCGCGCACCCGCTCGGTCGCCTCGCCGATGCGGTGGCGGGCAAAGTCGTTGGAGAGTACCTCCCCCGAGATCTTCATCCCCTCCAGCAGCGGCACGGCGCTGGCGTTGAGGATGCTGAGGGTACGGGCGAAGCGGGCAGTGTTGAGTCCCCGGCTGACCCGGCCGATGACCGGCAGGCGCAGCACCACCTGATGCCAGTGACGTCGACGCCCGGCGTCCGTCAGCCACCAGCGCCAGACAAAGCCGCCAATGAACAACAACAGCAGGAACCAGAGGCCATAGTGCTGCATCAGTTCACTGGTGCCGATGAGGAAACGGGTAGTGGCCGGCAGTTGCTGGCCCATGTGCTCGAACTGGGCCACCACCTTGGGCACCACGGCGGTGAGCAGTATGGAGATGACGCCCACGGCCACCAAGGTGAGGACGATGGGATAGATCATCGCCTGCAGCAGCTTGGTACGCATGTGCTGGCGCTGCTCGGTGTAATCGGCGAGGCGGTTGAGCACCTTCTCCAGGTGACCGGACTTCTCACCGGCCGCCACCATGGAGCGAAACAGCTGATCGAACACGTGGGGGAAGGCGCCGAGTGAATCGGCGAGGGAATAGCCCTCCACCACCTTGCTGCGGACCGTGGCCACCAGGCTGCGCAGGTGGGCCTTCTCGCACTGTTCGGCCACCGCCTTGAGAGCCTCTTCGATAGTCAACCCAGCGCCCACCAGGGTCGCCAGCTGGCGGGTGATAAGGGCCAGTTCCGAGGTGGAAGCGCCACGGCGAAACAGCACGAAGCGATTGGCCTCGCGCTTCGCCTTTTCGGTGGTCTCGTTCACCTCGAGGGGGGTCAACCCCTGCTCGCGCAGCAGCTGACGCACCTGACGGGCAGAATCCCCCTCCAGCACGCCGCTCTTGTTGCGCCCCTTGCCGTCGAGCGCCTTGTATTCGAACGCAGCCATCTTAGTCTTCCCGGGTCACGCGCAGCACCTCTTCGAGGCTGGTCTGCCCCTGGAGCACCTTGTCGATGCCGTCACGACGGATGCTGGGGGTATGGCCCCGGATCAGGCGCTCGATGGCGAGTTCGCCGCTGGCACTGTGGATCGCCTCGCGCACCGCCTCGTCGATCACCACCAGCTCGTGGATGCCGGTCCGGCCACGGTAGCCGGTGTGGTTGCACTGCTCACAGCCCACCGAGCGCCACATCTGCTGATCCGGCGCCAGTTCGATGCCCATGGCGATCCGCTCCTGCTCGGTGATGGGGTGCGGGGCGCGGCAATCCGGGCAGAGGGTGCGCACCAGTCGTTGGGCCAGCACCGCCAGCAAGGAGGAGGAGAGCAGGAAGGACTCGATCCCCATGTCCCGCATCCGGGTGATGGCACCGATGGCGGTGTTGGTATGCAGGGTCGACATCACCAGGTGACCGGTCAGCGACGCCTGCACCGCGATCTGGGCGGTTTCGAGGTCGCGAATTTCCCCCACCATCACCACATCCGGATCCTGACGCAGGATGGCGCGCAGCCCCCGGGCGAAGGTCATGTCCACCTTGGTGTTGACCTGGGTCTGGCCCACCCCTTCCAGGTCATATTCGATGGGGTCTTCGACGGTCAGGATGTTGCGATCCCGCGAGTTGATCTCGGAGAGCGCCGCATAGAGGGTGGTGGACTTGCCCGAGCCGGTCGGGCCCGTCACCAGGATGATGCCGTGGGGCTTGCGAATGAGCTCGCTGATGATGTTGCGGTTGGCCAGCGTCATGCCGAGCTGCTTGAGCTCGAGCCGCACGTTGTTCTTGTCGAGTAGACGCAGCACCACCCGCTCGCCGTAGCTGGACGGCATGGTGGAGACCCGCACGTCCACGGCGCGGCCGCCGATGCGCAATGAGATGCGGCCATCCTGGGGTACCCGCTTCTCGGCAATGTCCATGCGGGACATGACCTTGATGCGCGACACCAGCAGCGAGGCGAGCTTGCGATGGGGGCGCAGTATCTCCCGCAGCACCCCATCAATGCGGAAGCGAATGACCAGGGCCCGTTCGAAGGTCTCGATATGGATGTCGGACGCCTCCTCCTTGATCGCCTCGCTCAGCATGGCGTTGATGAGACGGATGATGGGGGCATCGTCATCGGCGTCCAGCAGATCTTCACTCTGGGGCAACTCTTCGGCCAGGGCGAAGAAGTCCATCTCGTTGCCGAGATCCTCCATCAGCTGGCGCGCCTCGGAGGAGTCGCGCTGGTAATGGGCCGTCAGCAGCGTCTCGAACTCATCATGGCCAAGCTGCTCCACCACGAAGGTGCACCCCACCACCCGACGCACCTCCAGCAGGGTCTGCGGCGTCACCCCCTGGCGACATAGCAGCACCGGGGCACCCTGGCGCTCAGTCAGGATCACCCCGAAGTTGCGGGCAAAGGCAAACGGCAGTTCCGGCAAGGGGGCAGGCAGCTCGCTGCCATCGAGCTGGTAGGCGGCCATCAGGGCTTGCTCTGCACGAAGGGCTGTCCCTGCACCTGGGTTTTGGCCCCGGTGGCAGTGGACTGCTGCTGGGCCTTCATCCGCTCGATCTGCTGCTGCACCTCGGGGGACATCATCACATCCTGACCATAGGCGGGCAGCACCTGACGGGCTGGCGAAGTGGCGTAACCCTCCTCGGCCGCCAGGTTCAACTGTTCGGCACGGAACAGGGTGTACTTGTTGCTGGAGACCCCGGAATAGACGTTGGCGTCGCGCAAGATGGTCGGCCGGATAAACACCATCAGATTGCGTTTGGAGGTGGTGTTGGAGGTGGAGCGGAACAGGTAGCCCAGCACTGGGATGTCCCCCAGCAGCGGTACCTTGGAGATCTGCTCCTTGGTCTGCTCGTCCATCAGGCCGCCCAGCACCACGGTTTCGCCACTCTTCACCAGCACCGCATTCTTGACGGTACGGGTATCGAAGGTGGGACCGAGGTTGGCGGTGCCGGTCGCCTGGGTCTGAGCCACACTGGAGACCTCCTGCTCGATGTTGAGCAGCACCGAGTCCCCTTCGTTGATCTGGGGCGTCACCACCAGCTTGGTACCCACCGTCTTGCGCTCTATGGTGTTGAATACCTGATCGCTGGTGGTGGAACTCTGGGAGCCGCTCTGTACCGGCACTTCCTGGCCGACGTTGAAGGAGGCTTCCTTGTTGTCCATGGTGACGATGCTCGGGGTCGAGAGGATGTCGTTCTTGGTGTTGGTGGAGAGCGCCGTCACCAGCATGGCCCAATCCCCCTTGTAGAAGCCGGCCGCCATGCCGCTGAAATCACCGAGCAGGTTTTCGAGCCCGTCGGTGTTGCCGTTGTCGTCGTAATCCTTGCCCGCGATGATGGCAGGTCCGATGGGCAGACCGGTATTGGTGAACTGGGTGCCGCCGCCATTGGCGTTGGCCCACTGCACCCCAAGGTTGAGGCCGTCACCGTCCTGGATCTCGACGATGATCGCCTCCACCAGCACCTGGGCGCGGCGGATGTCGAGCTTGGCTATGACCTGCTCCAGCTCGGCCATGACATCAGGCTGAGCGGTGATCACCAGGGCATTGGTGGTCTCGTCGGCGGAGATGGCGAGCTGACCGCCGCCGATGCTGGCACCACCACCGGTGGCCGCCCCCCCCTTCTTGTCCGCCTCGATGCTGGAGCTGACGCCCTTGAGCACATCCACCAGATCCTTGGCCTTGCCATATTTCAGGTAGAAGACCCGGGTGTTGCCCTGGCTCTGCAGATCCCGGTCGAGCTGGCGCACCATCTGGATGATGCGGGCACGCGCCTTGGGCTCACCGCTGATCACCACGGAGTTGGTGCGCTCGTCGGCGACCACCTTGGGGGAGAGCAGCAGGGAGGCATTGGCACCCTGGTTGTTGCCATCCTTGTTGAGGTTGGTCACCAGCCGCACCATCTCGCCCGCCGAGGCATATTTCAGCTTGATGACGTCCATATCCTGGTCGCCCGCCTTGTCGACCCGGCGTACCACTTCCACCAGACGGTTGACCACGGCCGCCCGGCCGGTGATGAGCAGCACGTTGGACGGCTCGTAATGCACCACGTTGCCACCGCCAGCGTTGTCGTTGAGCTGGCGCAGCAGGGGCGCAAGCTCCCGTACCGAGACGTTGCGCACCGGTACCACCCGGGTCACCATCTCGTCCCCCACACCGGGGTTAGTGTCGTCCACCACGGGGATGGCCGAAGTCTTGGCATCCTTGGAGCGCACCACCTTGAGTACGCCGTTGTTCATGGGCACCACGGCGAAGCCGTAGACGTCGAGCACGCTCAGGAAGAATTGGTAGTACTGATCCTCATTGAGCAGGTCGTAGCTGCGGACGTTGATCTTGCCGCGCACCGAGGGCTCGATGATGATGGTCTTGTTCAGGTTCTTGCCGACCGTGTTGATGAACTCTTCAATGTCGGCATTCTTGAAACTGGCGGCATACTCGGTGGCCCAGGCAGAGCCCGTCATCATCAAGGCAGCTGCCACCGTGGCCAGACGCCAGCCCTTCCCTTTATTTGTCATTCTTGGTGCTACTCCAATTCATTATTCTGACAAGCCGACATAAACGTCGTAGAGCTGTCCTTGCCGCTCGACGGTGACGGTCATTTCCGTGGCGCCCGCCACTTGCTGCATCGCCTGCATGGCCTGTGCGTTGTCACGCAGATCCAGGCCATTGATGCTGACCGCCAGATCGTTGGCGACCAGCCCGAGTTGATTGAACATTTCGGGATTGCTGCCCGGGTTGAGACGATAGCCGACCATGCGACCATCCACCCGGACCGGAGAAATATTGAGATAATCGGTGATTTTGCCAGGATTGCTCATCAACTCGCTGCGAACGGAAGAGAGCGCGGCCCCCTGTCGAGTCGCCTTGGGCAACGGCTTGCCATACTCTTCCCCATCCAGCATCAAGGTCTCGTCACGACCATCGCGGGCAATGATGACCCTGTCGGCAAACACCTGACGGATCCTGGCCTGAGTGCCGTCGATGTAATCCCCTATACCATAGGAGTTCTGCAGCCCGTTGTGGGCGATGATGGCGATGGATTTTGCCGGATCGGAACTGGCCAGCACCCCGTTGAGCTGGGCGTTGAGCTGGGTCTTGGGGGCATCGATCAGGGCCGCTTGGGCAGCCTTGTCGGCTTGCAGTTGCTGCGCCTTGCCAAACAGGGAGAGACGGCTGACGTTGCCGAGATCGAGGCGGGACGGTCCCGCGCCCTGGCCCGAGGTGATAGCTGGCTGCCAGGGCACTGCGCGGGAAGGCTGGGCCAGCTCGAACAGACGCCAGGTGAGCACGGCGCACTGCTGGGCCAGTAACAGCAACAGCAGCCAGAACAGAGGCTGGCTGAAACGGGAGAGTGGCACTGTCTTGCAGCGAGCCAAAAGGGAGCCCAACAAGTCATCCCTGAACGGTAGCGTCATGTTTATCAAAATATTCTGGCATCCAAATCGGTTAGCTATTGTGTACGGCAATGGACCCAGAGACAACCGACCGGATGGGATGATGCTGTGAAAATTCAGATGCCGTCACACCCCGGTTCCCCCTGTTTCTATCCCGGGGCCTGCCTCTGGTATAATCAGGTTCCCCTTTCAGCCATCCCGGAGCCGATCCATGTCGAATCCAGCACAAATCAGCCCCCTGGTCCGCCTCGACAAGTGGCTGTGGGCGGCACGCTTCTACAAGACCCGCAGTTTGGCGAGGGATCAGATCGACGGTGGCAAGGTGCATTATAACGGCCAGCGTAGCAAACCGGGCAAAACCGTCGAGGTCGGCGCTCTCGTCCGCTTCTGGCAGGGCCAGGATGAACGGGAAGTGCGAGTGCTGCAGGTCAGCGAGCAGCGCAAGGCCGCGCCCCTGGCCCAGTTGCTCTATGAAGAGACCGAAGAGAGCCTGAAAAAACGGGCCCAGAACAGCGAGGCGAGACGCTTCAACAGCCAGTTTGCCCCGAGTCCCGAGCGCCGCCCCGACAAGCAGGAGCGGCGCCAGTTGATCAAGGTCAAGCAATACTGACTCGCCTCCGTGGCTCTTTTATGACGACAGGCACAGGAATTAGTTCCTAACCAACTGTTTAACAATGTATTTATCTTTTCTCCCAGAAAATCCTAGGAAAGCATGATGAGTAACCAAGATCTCCTGTATCGCTATCTGTTCGAAGAGTACGAAGTGCGGGGGGAGCTGGTCCAGCTGGATAGTACCTATCGCCACATCGTCGATGCCCAGAACTACCCGGTACAGGTGCAGAAACTGCTGGGTGAACTGCTGGTCGCCACCAGCCTGCTGACCGCCACCCTCAAGTTTGAAGGCTCCATCACGGTGCAACTGCAAGGGGACGGACCCGTGCGTCTGGCGGTGATCAACGGCGATCACAACCAGCAGTTGCGCGGTGTCGCCCGCCATGAAGGCGACCTGCCAACGGACGACAAGCTGCAGAGCCTGATTGGCAATGGCCAGCTGGTGATCACCATCACCCCTGAAGAGGGCGAACGCTATCAGGGCATCATCGCCCTCGAGGCCGATACCCTGGCGGCCTGCCTCGAGCAGTACTTCGCCCAGTCCGAGCAACTCGCTACCCGGCTCTGGATCCGTACCGGCCACCACGAGGGCACTCCCCGCGCCGCCGGCATCCTGTTGCAGGAGTTGCCGGCCCGGAGCGAGGATCACGGCGCCGATTTCGATCACCTGATCCAGCTCACCAGCACCATCAAGGATGAAGAGCTGTTCGGCCTGGAGGCCGAAGAGATCCTCTACCGCCTCTACCATCAGGACAAGGTGCGAGTGTTCGATCCCCAGGCGATCGAGTTCCGCTGCACCTGCTCCCGCGCTCGCTGCGAAGGGGCGTTGTTGCAGATAGAAAAGGAAGAAGCGGTGGCCATGGTGCAGGAGCTCGGCAAGATCGACATGCACTGCGATTACTGCGGCACCCACTACCAATTTGATGGGATAGACATCGAAACCCTGTTCAGCGGGGCTCCCGGTAATGATGCAAACAAGTTACACTAAATAAAGGCGGGCAAAACCCGCCTTTAACTTAAATAACAAAAAAATACCCTATTTTATAAAGTTTGATGGCGATCGCTAAAAACTACCACCTAGGTAGTAGTATGGACGCCAGATAGAACCCTACACACCTCTGAACCCAGGAGAACATAATGACTATCGTGGTAGAACCCGCCCTGGCACAACAACTGAAACTGGACCAATACGGTATCAAAAACAGCCAGGAAATCGTTCGCAACCCTTCCTATGAGCAGCTTTTCGCAGAAGAGACCCGCCCGGACCTGGAAGGATTCGAACGTGGCGTCGTCACCGAACTCGGCGCCGTCAACGTCAATACCGGCATCTTCACCGGCCGTTCCCCAAAAGATAAATATATCGTCAAAGACGCCACCACCCAGGATACCGTATGGTGGTCTGACCAGGGCAAGAACGATAACAAGGCCATCACCCCCGAAGTGTGGTCACATCTGAAATCCCTGGTAACCAAACAGCTCTCCGGCAAGCGCCTGTTTGTGGTCGATGGTTTCTGCGGTGCCAACCCGGATACCCGCCTGGCGGTGCGCATCATCACAGAGGTGGCCTGGCAGGCACACTTCGTGAAGAACATGTTCATTCGCCCGAGCGACGAAGAGCTGAAAACCTTCAAGCCCGACTTCGTGGTGATGAACGGTGCCAAGTGCACCAACCCGAACTGGAAGGAGCAGGGTCTCAACTCCGAGAACTTCGTCGCCTTCAACATGACGGAGAAGATGCAGCTCATCGGTGGCACCTGGTACGGTGGCGAGATGAAGAAGGGCATGTTCTCCATGATGAACTACTTCCTGCCCCTGCGCGGCATCGCCTCCATGCACTGCTCCGCCAACGTGGGCAAGGATGGGGACGTGGCCATCTTCTTCGGCCTCTCCGGTACCGGCAAGACCACCCTCTCCACCGATCCCAAGCGTCAGCTCATCGGTGACGACGAGCACGGCTGGGACGACCACGGCGTGTTCAACTTCGAAGGGGGCTGCTACGCCAAGACCATCAAGCTCTCCAAGGAAGCCGAGCCGGATATCTACCACGCCATCCGCCGCGATGCGCTGCTGGAGAATGTGACCGTTGCCGCCGATGGCACCATCGACTTCGATGATGGCTCCAAGACCGAGAACACCCGGGTCTCCTACCCCATCTATCACATCGAGAACATCGTCAAGCCGGTCTCCAAGGCGGGTCATGCCAATAAGGTGATCTTCCTGACCGCCGATGCTTTCGGGGTCCTGCCCCCGGTCGCCAAGCTGACCAAGGAGCAAACCAAGTACCACTTCCTGTCGGGCTTCACCGCCAAGCTGGCCGGTACCGAGCGTGGCATCACGGAGCCGACTCCGACCTTCTCCTCCTGCTTTGGCGCCGCCTTCCTCAGCTTGCACCCGACCAAGTACGGTCAGGAGCTGGTGAAACGGATGGAAGCCGCAGGGGCGGAAGCCTATCTGGTCAACACCGGTTGGAACGGCACCGGCAAGCGCATCTCCATCAAGGACACCCGCGCCATCATCGATGCCATCCTGGATGGTTCCATCGAGCAGGCGCCGACCAAAGTGCTGCCGATCTTCAACCTGGAAGTGCCGACCGAACTGCCGGGCGTGAACCCGGCTATCCTCGACCCGCGCGACACTTATGCCGACCAGGCCGAGTGGGATGCCAAGGCACAGGATCTGGCTCAGCGCTTCATCAAGAACTTCGAGCGCTTCACCGACAACGACGAAGGCAAACGTCTGGTTGCTGCGGGCCCGCAGCTGTAAGCTGCGTCCCGTCAAGGTGACAATCCCATACCGGTCAGCCCAGCTGGCCGGTATTTTTTTGGTCGATGCACAGCATATGGCTCCCGCCAAGCCTTGCCTTGCACGCGGTTGCGCGTTAGATTCAGCCAAACTTTATACAATATACAATTTTGCAACCTGCCCGTGACTCAAGCATGACCCCACCCTACAAGACCCGAACCCAGATGGTGATGGAGAACCTCCGCGGCCGGATATTGCGTGGGGAGTTTCCCGCCGGCGCCCCCCTGCGCCAGGACGCCATCGCCAAGGAGCTGGCGGTGAGCCGCATCCCGGTGCGAGAGGCGCTGATGCAGCTGGAAGCCCAGGGGCTGGTGAAGTTCGAGGCCCATCGCGGCGCCGTGGTCACCATGCTGGACGCCTCGGCCATAGAGGAGCTCTTTTATTTGCGGGCGCTGCTGGAAGCCGATACCCTGTTCCACGCCGTAGACCTGATGACGGAGGAGACCTTCGCCAAGGCGCAAGCCATCCTGGCCCAGTTTGATCTGGCGCTGGAGTCCGGCACCCAGATCGAGCACTGGGCCGAGTTGAACCACCGTTTTCACGCCACCCTCTATCAGGCCGCCAATCGTCCCCAGGCACTGGACCTCATCGCCCAGATCAATCTGAGCTGTGATCGCTACGTGCGCTTCGAACTGCTGTTCGCCCAGGGCGGCGTAGACAAGGCCGAACGCGAACACGCCCACCTGCTGGAGCTGTGCCGCGCCCGCCGCAAGCACGAGGCGGTGGTCCTGCTCAAGCAACATATCGAGGCGGCAGGCCAGTCGATCCGACAGATCCTGGCAAGCGGCCACAATCAGTGAACACTCACATCATCACAATCTGGCAATAACGACATGAATCATTTCGAGATTATTGAAACCCGCGTCGCCCAGGTCAGGACCACTCTGGCCACGTTGGAACTGGACGCCTTCATCGTTCCCCACGACGACGAGCACCTGGGGGAGTACATTCCCGCCTATGCCGAACGGCTGGACTGGATCACGGGTTTCAACGGCTCCGCCGGCCTCGCCATCATCATGGCGCAGCGGGCGGCCCTGTTCGTCGACGGTCGTTATACGGTGCAGGCCCGCATGCAGGCACCGGCCGAGCTGTTTGAGTTTCTTCACCTGAACGAAGATCCCCACGTCCAGTGGCTGGCCGAGCAACTGCCGTCCGGCGCCCGGGTCGGCTTCGACGCCCGCCTGCACAGCCTGGCCTGGTATCAGAGCGCCAGGCCGATCCTGGCCGAGCGCGGCATAGCACTGGTACGGGTCGATGAGAACCCCATCGATCTGCACTGGAGCGATCGCCCCGCCCCGACCAAGATCCCTGTCATCCTCTACAGCGAG
The DNA here is from genome assembly GCF_027707605.1 of Aeromonas sp. QDB31. NCBI lineage: Bacteria > Pseudomonadati > Pseudomonadota > Gammaproteobacteria > Aeromonadales > Aeromonadaceae > Aeromonas > Aeromonas sp. QDB31. Next base: position 161,991 of record NZ_JAPCIX010000008.1, read on the forward strand.
GAGCTGGCGGGCCAGTCCAGCCAGGCCAAGCGCGAGCTGCTGGCGGCGGATCTGCGCAAGCGCGGCCTGGATGCGGTGCTGCTGACCCAGGCCGAGCCCATCAACTGGCTGCTCAACCTGCGTGGCCGCGACGTGGAGCGACTGCCGGTGGTGCTGGGCTTCGCGGTGCTTTACGCCAACACCAGCATGGATTTCTTCGTCGACACCGACAAGATCGACTGCATCGCCTTCAGCCGCCACGTGGGGCAGGATGTCTCCGTCTATCCCATCGACAAGCTGGGTGACGTGCTGCAGCGCATCGGCGAGGATCAGCAAAAAGTGCTGGCCGACCCCAACACCGCCAACGCCTGGACCCAGCTCACCATGGAGGAGGCAGGCGCCATCCTGGTGGCGGGGCAGGATCCCACCATGCTGCCCAAGGCCTGCAAGAACGCCGTTGAGCTGGCCGGCATGCAGCGCGCCCATCTGCGCGACGGCGTCGCCGTCACCCGCTTCCTCGCCTGGCTGGATCGGCTGATCGCCTCCGGCGACTATCAGGATATGGATGAGGGCACCCTGGCCGATCGCCTGGAAGCCTTCCGTCGCGAGCAGGATCACTACGTCGAGCCGAGCTTTGACACCATCTCGGCGCTGGGCCCCAACGCCGCCATGTGCCACTACCGCCACACCAACGGTGTGCCTCGCCCCTTCGGTCAGGACAGCATCTATCTGGTGGATTCCGGCGCCCAGTATCTGGATGGCACCACCGACATCACCCGTACCGTCAAGGTGGGTGAGGTGACCGACGAGCACAAGGCGATGTTCACCCGGGTGCTGCAGGGCCATATCGCACTGGATCAGGCACGCTTCCCCCGCGGCACCGCCGGCATCCAGCTCGACGTGCTGGCCCGCATGCCCCTGTGGCAAGCAGGTTACAACTACGACCATGGCACCGGTCACGGGGTCGGCCACTTCCTCAGCGTGCACGAAGGCCCGCAGCGCATCGCCCCCAAGGGCAGCCTGGTGGCCCTGCAGCCGGGTATGGTGCTCTCCAACGAACCGGGTTACTACCGGGAAGATGCCTTTGGCATCCGCTGCGAGAACCTGGTGGTGGTCACCGAACTGGAGCAGATCGGCGAACTGCCGATGCTGGGCTTCGAACGGCTGACCTATGTGCCGTTCGATACCCGCCTCATCGATCGCAGCCTGCTGAGCCAGGCCGAATTCCGCTGGATCAACGACTACCACGCCGAGGTTTACCGCCGTCTGAGCCCGCTGCTGGAGGGTGAGGATCTCGCCTGGCTGGAGCAGGCGACCCGCCTCATCTGATCGCAGCAATCGAAGTTGTCCGGTGAAACAGGGCCTGCGGGCCCTGTTTCTTTACCCCTTGAGCACCACCTGAGCTGAGATCGATTCCCCCGGCTCTGCCTCCCCTGTCTGGCCTCCGAACCAGACCCGCTTGCATCAGCCTGGCGAGCCCACTACCCTGTGCGCTCTTTTTGACTGCCCCCCCCGGCAGCAAGTACCACAGGAGCCCGGATGCAGCCGTCCCCCCTATTACGCCTTGCCACCCACGCCGACATGCACGCCATCTGGCAGATCGACGCCGACGTCTTCGGGGAGGATGTCTACCCCGCCTTCTTCTTCCGTCAGGCCATGGATCTGTGGCCCACCTTGCTGGTCGTGGCGGAGTTGGAGGACAAGCTGCTGGGTTATGCCCTGGGAGGCCTGGGTCAGGATCGGTCGCAGGGCTGGCTGCTCTCTCTGGCGGTACGGCCCGAAGCCCGCGGCTTTGGCCTGGCCGAGCGCATGATGCTGCGGGTAGAGCAAGCACTGGCAGAAGTGCAGGTGGCGCGAGTCAGGCTGACCGTGGATCCGGCCAATCCGGCCCAGCGCCTCTATTTCCGCCTAGGTTATGCACTGTTGGCGGAAGAGCCCGGCTATTTCGGCCCGGGGGAGGATCGCCTGCTGCTGGAGAAGACCCTGGCCTGACCCGCGTTGGGGCCGGGCCACCGTTCACGCCACATAATTGGTTACACTTTGCGGGTTTAATGCGCAACCCGGTTGGCGTAGAGTGGAATGCATCAAGCCGATTAATCCGATGACCGCCCAGGAGGCCCATCATGTTGAAACGTATCGCTCTCATCACCCTGCTGGCCGCCACTACCGCCATCACGGGCTGTGCCAACAGCGATGTCTACTCCGGCGATGTCTATACCAAGGATCGCGCCAAGCAGGTTCAGACCGTCAGCTACGGCACCATCCTCTCGACTCGCCCGGTGAAGATCCAGGCCGATGAAAACTCCCTGATCGGCACCATAGGCGGTGCCGTGGTCGGTGGCCTGCTCGGCAGCACCATAGGGGGTGGTCGCGGCAGCGACATCGCCGCCGCCGGCGGTGCCATCGCGGGCGCAGCTGCTGGCAAGGCCGCCGGTGACAAGCTCAATCAGGTGGATGGTGTCGAGCTCGAGATCAAGAAAGAGAACGGCGAATCCATCGTGGTGGTGCAAAAAGCCAACCCCACCTTCGTGCCCGGCGCCCGAGTCCGCATGACCCAGGGCAACGGCACCATCAACGTGGCCGTGGTGAACTGAGCTCCCCTCAGACCATCTTCCACAAGCAAAAAAGGTGAGCCATGACTCACCTTTTTTGCATTCAGTGCAAACCTGAACCCTCAAGAATCCAGGTGCAGCCAGGCCGCAATGGCCAGTTGCAGGCCCACGAGATCGGCGCCGTGCAGCAGGGCCGACAGCTGCTCTTCCCCCGCCTCCGCCAGCAAACGCTGCTGCACCCGAAGAGCGGGCAACCAGGCAGGGGCCTGCGCCAGGTTCTCGGCGGCCTCGGCCACCAGGTCGCAACCCTGCAGCATCCCTTGCAGCGCCTGCTGCCGCTCCTTCTTCCCGCACTCCAGCCAGAGCTGCTCGTGATGCTGCCAGAGCTGCAGGCCGAGCGTGATGCAGGCCTTGCCATCGAGCTCGCCGATATCAGGCAGGGGTTGCACCGCCAGCGGCTTGCCGAGCCCCGCCAGCCGATAGCCCCGCTGCGCCTTGGATTGGGATCCCAGCCTGACCCCTCCCAGATCCGCCAGGTGCGCGGCCAACCCGAACAGGGCGCTCGCCTCACCTGACTTGAGCTCCAGCTCCAGCTCATCGATCTCGGCGCGGCCCAGGACACCGACAATCTCCCCCCGATCCCAGGCCAGTTCAATCTGTGCACCGTCGAAGGCGATCAGCCAGTGACGACGCAGGAAGTCGGTGCTGAACTGGGCCACCAGGCGGGACTGGATCTCGTCGCGCACGGCCAGACTTGGCCAGATGTGGTCAGGGAACGCGGACAGGGTCGGCAGATCGCCGCTCACCGGGGCGTTGTATTCGGGTCTGGCGTGCAGCCCCCCGACCACCTGGCCACGGCATTTGATGGTCTGCTCGGAAAAATGGTCGCTGCGACGGATGCGCAATCCCATGTCGAGCCGGCGTAAATCCAGAGCGGGCGTATCGAAATAGACATTGCCGAGGCGGACCTGTTCAGAAGAGATAATTTCAAGTGAATTCAGAAAGTTGGAGATAAAGTCTTGAATGTTGCTGGTGACGAAAAACTTTATCTCGATCTCAGTTTGCATAGTCATTCCGGGCAGGCAGGCAACTTTGGGGGGCATGATCCGGGTCGCGAGGATATAATGCCAGCGATAGATAAGGATTAATTCACGGTTTTATTGATGGCACAGTTCGGTTATCCTGCGCCCCTCATAAAATCGTATCGAGTGTTTTTTCACCGACACAGGTTTGGCCATGCCAGTAAATACTATTTTGGGTCTTTTTGCCAAGTCCCCCATCAAGCCGCTGCAGAAGCATATCGTCAAGGTTCACCAGTGCTCCCAGCAGCTGGTTCCCTTCTTTGATGCCGTTGCCGAAGACCGTTGGGAAGATGCCGAAAAAATCCGGCAACAGATAGCCCAGCTGGAAAAAGAAGCGGATATTCTCAAACGCGAAATTCGCCTTAAACTGCCTCGCGGCCTGTTTCTGCCGGTCGCTCGTACCGATCTGCTGGAACTACTGACTCAGCAGGACAAGATCGCCAATCGTGCCAAGGATATTTCCGGCCGCATGCTTGGCCGCAAAATGGAATTCCCCACCGAGATGCGTGCCGATTTCATGGCCTATCTCAAACGTTGTATCGATGCGACCGCCCAAGCCGAAAAAGCCATCGGAGAACTCGATGAGCTGCTCGAAACCGGCTTTAAAGGACGTGAAGTTGAAATGGTTGCCGAGATGATCCATCAGCTGGATCTCATCGAGGACGATACTGACACCATGCAGATCGGGCTGCGCCAACAGCTGCAAGCCGTTGAGCACAAATACAATCCGATCGACGTTATGTTCCTCTACAAGATCCTCGAATGGGTAGGTGACCTGGCTGATCAGGCCGAGCGCGTTGGCGCCCGTCTGGAACTGATGCTGGCTCGTTCGTAATCGACTGACTGGGTAAACACTACTAATGGACATTATCGCAAATTACGGCACCACCCTGGTGCTCGTGGCGGCCTTGTTCGGCTTTTTGATGGCCTGGGGCATAGGGGCGAACGACGTCGCCAACGCCATGGGCACATCGGTCGGCACCAAGTCTCTGACCATCCGTCAGGCGATCATCATCGCCATGATCTTCGAGTTCGCCGGCGCCTATCTGGCCGGCGGCGAAGTCACGGCGACCATCCGTAACGGCATCATAGATACCAATGCCTTCACCGATACCCCGGATGTGCTGGTGCTCGGCATGATAGCCTCTCTGCTGGCCGCGGGCCTCTGGCTGATCCTGGCCTCCTACTTCGGCTGGCCGGTCTCGACCACGCACTCCATCATCGGGGCCATCGTCGGCTTCGCCGTGGTGAGCGTCGGCCCGGAAGCGGTGCAATGGAGCAAGTTTGGCGGCATCGTCGGCTCCTGGGTGGTCACACCGGCCATCTCCGGCATCATCGCCTACTTCATGTTCATCAGCGTGCAGAAGCTTATCTTCAACACGGACAACCCGCTGGCCAACGCCAAGCGCTATGTCCCGTTCTACATGTTCCTGACCGCGCTGGTCATCTGCCTGGTGACCATCAAGAAGGGGCTGACCCACGTCGGTCTGCACCTGAGTGACGGCGAGGGTATCTTGCTCTCCATCGCCATCTCGGTGACCCTCTCCATCGGTGGCTGGTTCTACATTCGCGGTCAGCAGTACAACCCGCAGGATGACAACAAGATGCACTTCGCCAACGTGGAGAAGGTGTTCGGCATCCTGATGGTGATCACCGCCTGTGCCATGGCTTTCGCCCACGGCTCAAACGACGTGGCAAACGCCATAGGCCCGCTCTCCGCCGTGGTATCCACCGTCGAGAGTGCCGGCCAGATCACCGGCAATTCTCACATCGCCTGGTGGATACTGCCCCTTGGCGGCATAGGTATCGTCATCGGTCTGGCCACCATGGGTGAGAAGGTGATGGCCACCGTCGGCACCGGCATCACCCACCTGACCCCGAGCCGTGGCTTCGCCGCCCAGCTGGCAACCGCCGCCACCGTGGTGATCGCCTCGGGTACCGGCCTGCCCATCTCTACCACCCAGACCCTGGTCGGTGCCGTGATGGGGGTGGGCCTGGCCCGTGGCATAGCCGCCCTGAACCTGGGCGTGCTGCGCAACATAGTGGTCTCCTGGGTCATCACACTGCCCGCCGGTGCCATCCTGGCCATCGCCATCTTCTACGTGCTGCAGGCCTGCTTCTCTTAAGCACCTCACAGCAAAAAGCCCGAGTCAGTGACTCGGGCTTTTTCATGGTTGGCATTCAGGGCCGACATCACTCCTCGATAAAGGTCCACTCGTCTCGCACCCGGCTGATGGCATCGAGCCGCCGCTTGGCGAGTTGCTCGCGGATCCCCTCCCCCTTGAAACCCGCCGCCACTATCTCCTTGACCGGTACCGCCTGGGCCGCAGCCAGGGCCTGGGCCACATAATCCGGCTGGCTATAGACCTTCTCTTCGAAACCGGTACGGCCGTGGAAGTCGGCGCGGCAGGCATCCAGCAACTGGGCGAAGCGATCCGGCCTGCGCCAGGCGTCCGCCTTGTCGAATACCTTCAGCAGGGTCGGTGGCTTGAGATCGAAGGCGATGTGGATATGGGTGTGCAGGTCGCTCACCAGCAGCGCCAGATCACGGCAGTCGTTCGGCACTCTGAACCGCTCGCAGAAATCCCGGATGAGCGGCAGCCCTTTCTGACCATGACCGTGATGGCTGGGCCAAAACGCAGGGGGTGTCACACCCTTGCCAAAATCGTGGCAGAGGGCGGCGAAGCGAACCGGCAGATCCGAAGAGCGCTGACAGGCCTGATCCAGCACCATCATGGTGTGGATGCCAGTATCGATCTCCGGGTGCCACTTGGCGGGTGCCGGCACCCCGAACAGGGCGTCCAGCTCGGGGAAGAGCGCGTTGAGGGCACCACATTCGCGCAATACCTCGAAGAAGACCCGGGGAGTCTGCCCCAGCAGTACCTTCTCCAACTCCTTCCAGACCCGCTCCGGGGTCAGGTGGGCAAGCTCGCCGGCGTCGGTCATCTCCCGCATCAGCGCCAGCGTCTCGGGGGCCACCACGAAGCCCTGCTCATGGAAACGGGCGGCGAAGCGCGCCACCCGCAGGATGCGCAGGGGATCTTCGGCAAACGCCGGAGAGACGTGGCGCAACAGCCGCGCCTCCAGATCCCTGAGACCGCCATAGGGATCGTGCAGTTGCCCGCCCTCATCTTCGGCGATGGCGTTGATGGTGAGATCCCGGCGCAGCAGATCCTGCTCCAGCGTCACCTCGGGAGAGGCATGACAGACGAAGCCTGTATAACCCAGGCCCTGTTTGCGCTCGGTGCGGGCCAGGGCATACTCCTGCTGGGTGCTGGGGTGGAGAAACACCGGAAAGTCGCGACCAACCTGGGTGAACCCGAGGCTCAGCATCTGTTGCACGGTAGCACCGACCACCAGGTGGTCTCTGTCCCCCTGCGGCAATCCCAACAGGCGATCACGGACCGCTCCCCCAACCAGATAAATCTGCACGCGCACTCTCCCTCGATAAACCTGCCTCGATGATACCGCTTTTGGCCGACAGACACGACGGATCCCGGCTCGGGAAGTGCGACTACCCTCTGATCATTCGACCCCGCGCCTCATTGCCGTTTGAGCCGGTGACCGGGATGCCCCTCTTATGGTATCCGGGTCTTTGACATCCCTCTGGGGAGGCTTTAACCTGCCGCCATAACAATGGAATGGATCCTTATGTACACACAGTTCTTCGGTCTGTCGGAGCCCCCGTTCTCCATCTCGCCCAACCCCAAATATCTCTACATGAGCGAACGCCACGGGGAGGCCCTCGCCCACCTCAACTACGGGTTGCAGGACGGCGGCGGCTTCGTGCTGCTGACGGGGGAAGTGGGCACGGGCAAGACCACTGTCTCCCGTTGCCTACTCCAGCAGTTGCCCGCCGAGACCGAGATCGCCTACATCCTCAATCCTTCCCTGACCGAACGGGATCTGCTGGCGGCCATCTGTGACGAGTTCCAGTTGCCCTACGCCCAGGAAGCCAGCCTCAAGCAGTTGTTCGATCTCATTCGCGATCACCTGCTGGCCAATCTGGCTGCGGGCAAGCGCAGCGTGGTGCTGGTGGATGAAGCCCAGCATCTGCTGCCCGGCGTGCTGGAGCAGTTGCGACTGCTCACCAACCTGGAGACCGACGAGAAGAAGCTGCTGCAGGTAGTGCTCATCGGCCAGCCCGAGCTGCAGCAGATGCTGCGTCAGCCCCTGCTGCGCCAGCTGGCCCAGCGCATCACGGCCCGCTACCATCTGCTGCCGCTCTCCTGTCAGGATGTAGACGCCTATGTGCGCTTCCGGCTGCAGGTGGCTGGCTGTGTCCAGCCCATCTTCACCCCCAAGGCAATCCAGACCTTGCACCGCCTCTCCGGTGGCATCCCGCGCCTCATCAACCTCATCTGCGACCGCGCCCTGATCGCCGCCTTCGCCCGCGGCAGCCACAAGATAGCCCACGGCGACATCAGCCTGGCGGCCTATGAAGTGAGCGGCATTCGTGACGAGGGAAGCTGGCAGTCCGGCCTCACCGTGACCCTGGCAGGCGCCCTGCTGGTCGCCGCTGGCTGGTGGGGCTGGCAGTTCTTCGGCGTCTTCCCTGCCCGCCCCCTGGTCAAGGTAGAAGTGCCGGTCAAGGTGGATGAGACACCGGAACAGTTGGAACAGCTGACCCGCGCCATCAATCAGGCGCTGGAGCCGGACGTCGCCATGCAGAATCTCTTCAGGGTATGGGGCTATCAGACCGAGCTGGAGGAGGCGACCTGCAATGACGCCCCCCGTGCCGGCCTGCGTTGCCAGGAAGGGGAAGCCTCGCTGGCCGAGCTGCAGGCGCTGCAATATCCCGCCCTCATCAGCCTGACCGATGAAACAGGAGGACTCTATTACGCCACCCTGGTAAGCCTGGGGCCGGACAAGGCGTCCTTGCTCATCGGCAATCAGAGCTGGCAGGTGGACAGGCAGTGGCTGTCCGACGCCTGGGGGGGCAGTTATACCCTGCTATGGCGTATGCCCAAGGGCGGCGTGCCCCTGATAGGCAGTAACGCCAGTGCGGCCCAGGCCCAGTGGCTGGACAATGCACTGAACCGCGCCATGCAGCAGCCAGACCGCAAGGTGAGCCGCTTTGATGCAGCCCTCAAGAGCAAGCTGCAACAGTTCCAGCGTGAGCAGGGGTTGACCCCGGACGGCATCGCCGGCAGCAATACCCTGTTGCGCTTGAATGCCGTGGCCGGTGAACCCATGCCGAGGCTGGAAGATGAATCCCTGCGTGCCAGCACGCCTGTCGATCTGGATGCCGTGGCGGATGACACCATGGATCCCCTGATGGAGGATGCCTCCTGATGTCTACCCTGCTCAAGGCCCTGCGCCGCGCCGACCAATCCCAGTTCACTCCCCACATGCCGCTCATGGGCCTGCCCGTGAGCCAGGAAGAAGAGCCAGACCGACGCTGGATCTGGTGGCTCCTGGCTCCCCTGGCCCTGCTCATGGGGGCCGCCGCCAACTACGGCTGGCACCTCTACCACCTCAAGCCACTCGAACAGCAGATCGAGGTGAAGGAGGTGGTGACGCCGCCCTTCGTGCGAGTCGAACCCAGATCCATGGTCACCCGCCCGCTGCCCCCGCCCCTGCCGGAGCCCGTGGTACAACCCAGACCCGTTGCCGCCGCCCCCGCAGCGGCGACCGCCGGCAATGCCCCCCAGAGCCTGGCCGAGCGCATCATGATGGCCCTCAACAACACCCCGCTGGTGGAAGAGGGGGCAGTGCAAGCCCAGCCCCAGTCCGGAGCCATGCCCCTCAGCTCTCTGGATCCCGCGCTGAAACAACAGGTTCCTCCCCTGACCTATGGTGCCCACAACTTCTCCTCCGACCCGGCCAAACGGGCCGTGGTGATCAACGGGCGGGAGCTGCGCGAGGGCAGCGAGGTCGCCCCCGGCGTGCTGCTGGTTGCCATCGCCCAGGACTACATCATCCTGCAGGTCGGCGGTCAGCATGTCAGCCTCAAGGCGTTGCAGGACTGGCGCGGCTGACCGGGCCACAGTAACAAGCCGGACCTGCTGGCCCGACTGCCATCTCAAGAGGGAGCCCGAGAGCTCCCCTTTTTAATCAAAACATGAGAACCCCGTGAGCAACTCAGATAACAGCACTTTCGCCACCCGGATCCTGGACTGGTACCAGATCCACGGCCGCAAGACCCTGCCCTGGCAGGAGGACAAGACCCCCTACCGGGTCTGGATCTCCGAGATCATGCTGCAGCAGACCCAGGTCGCCACCGTCATCCCCTACTATCAGCGCTTCATGGCCCGCTTCCCCGATGTGCTGGCGCTGGCCGACGCCCCCATCGACGAGGTGCTGCACCACTGGACCGGGCTCGGTTACTACGCCCGTGCCCGCAACCTGCACAAGGCGGCGCAGCAGATCCGTGATCTGCACGGCGGCCTGTTTCCGGAGCGACTGGACGAGGTGATGGCCCTGCCCGGGATAGGGCGCTCCACCGCCGGTGCCGTGCTCTCCCTCTCTCTCGGTCAGCCCCATGCCATCCTGGACGGCAACGTGAAGCGGGTGCTCACCCGCTGGCTGGCGCTGCCGGGCTGGCCCGGCCAGAAGCAGGTGGAGAACGATCTCTGGGAGCTGGCGACCCGCCTCACCCCAAGGCTCGGCGTGGCCCAGTACAACCAGGCCATGATGGACATGGGCGCCACCGTCTGTACCCGCAGCAAGCCCGCCTGCACGCGCTGCCCGGTACAGGTCGATTGCCAGGGGCTGTCGCAGGGCAACCCCACCACCTACCCCAACAGCAAACCGAAGAAAAGCATTCCGGCCCGCAACGGCATCATGCTGATCATCCGTCACGGCGACCAGCTGTTGCTGGAGAAGCGCCCGCCCCAGGGGATCTGGGGCGGGCTATACTGCTTCCCGCAGGTGGAGTCGCTCACGGAGGTGACGGGCCGCTTGCAGGGGCTGGGACTCGATGAGACCGACTACCGGGAGCTAGCTGGATTTCGCCACACTTTCAGTCACTTCCACCTCGATATTCGCCCCTTGCTGATCGAAATGGCTGCCCCGCCGCCGCCCTTGCTCATGGAAGCAGATTCCCGACTCTGGTATAACTTACGCCATCCTGCCGAGGTGGGATTGGCGGCCGCCACGGCCCGCCTGCTCGCCTACCCGGACTTACAACCACAGAGGTCAACATGAGCCGTACCGTATTTTGCCAGCGTCTGAAAAAAGAGGCGCCGGGTCTCGATTTCCAACTCTACCCCGGTGAACTCGGCAAGCGGATCTTCGACAACATCAGCAAGGAAGCCTGGACCGAATGGCAGAAAAAGCAGGTGATGCTGATCAACGAGAAGAAGCTGAACATGATGAATCTCGAGCACCGCCAGTTGCTGGAAAAAGAGATGGTGAACTACCTGTTTGAAGCCGGTGAAGTGGCCATCGACGGCTATACCCCTCCCAGCCAGTGAGTCGAGCCGATGAGCAGGGAGCACAGAGCGCCGGAACCCGGCTATCTGCGGCCATGCTTCTCCCGGCCCGGTGCCAATGAGTTGTCACCGTGATCCAGCTAGAGTGCCCATCAACGGCCGGCACTCTTCTGGTTCACGGCACGTGCGTGACGGGCGACCCCACCGCCCAGTTTGAGGATCTTATGGGTCGAATTTTTTGGCTGCTGTGCGCCCTGCTGTTTCTCTCTGCCTGCTCCTCTTCTCCCAAACCCGGGGCAGAAGACGAAGATCTGGTCAACGGCAAGGACATACGCGGCTTCGAACACATGATCAGTGCACTCTCCCATAACGTGAACGAGATATGGGGGCGCGAGGCACTGTTTGCGGGCAAGTTTGACTACGTCAAATACACGGATCAATACAAGAGCCGGGCCCACATCGACTTCTCCAGCGGCCACATCATGGTGGAGACGGTCTCCGGGCTCGATCCCCGTGCCCACCTGCGCCGTGCCATCATAGAGACGCTGCTGACTCCGGACGATCCTGCTGAAGTGGATCTCTATTCGGACAGGGAGATCATGCCCGGTGGCGAGCCCTTCCTCTACGGCCAGGTGCTGGACAACCAGGGGCAGGCCATCCGCTCCAGCTGGCGCGCAGAGCGCTATGCCGACTACCTGCTCGGCAGCGCGATGAAGAAACGTACCCTCGGCATTCGCACCATCTTCTTCGTCGACATCCCCATGGTGGCCAACCACGAGGACAAGCGCGGCTACAAGTACGCCAGCATCATCCGCGATGCCTCCCGCAAGTACGGCGTCGCCGAGAGCCTGATCTATGCGGTCATCAAGACCGAGAGCAGCTTCAACCCCTATGCGGTCAGCCATGCCAACGCCTATGGCCTGATGCAGGTGATCCCGGCCACAGCCGGACGGGATGTCTATGTACGGGTCAAGGGCAAGAGCGGACAGCCAACCCGGGAGGATCTGTTCAATCCGGCCTACAACATAGACGTGGGAACGGCCTATCTGCACCTGCTGCAGACCGTCTACCTGGCGGATATCCAGGATCCCCAATCCCGTCGCTATGCGGTGATCTCCGCCTACAACGGTGGGGCGGGCGGGGTGCTCAACACCTTCTCCAGCAACCGCAAGGCGGCCCCTGACATGATCAATCGGCTCTCCCCCGAGGCGGTTTATCAGGTGCTGACCGAGCAGCACCCCAAGGCGGAGGCCCGTCGTTACCTCTACAAGGTCAATCAGGCCGAGAAAGGGTTCAAGCGCACCGTCGCCGTACGGGCCGGCTGACGGCACCCACAAAAACAGGAAGGGCGCTTATGTAGCGCCCTTCCTGTTAGCATGCTCTGCGAACTTACTTGGCGATGAAGCCGCCCTTGCTCTGGGGAGCGGCACCGACCTTCTCCAGATGCTCGACCTCTACCTCTGTCTTGTTCCAGCTGTGGTCAACCTCGCCGCGGATGCGGATCAGATCGTTCGGGCCCACTTCGACACCACGCCACACGTCCCCGTCCACTTCCACTTCCACTTCGCCGCTGTCATCGCGGAAACTGTAGTTCTCGCCGCCAAGGTGCTTGACCAGCTTGCCTTCCAGGGTCACCCACTGATCATCTGCCACATCTTTCAACTGCGCGACCGAGACCTTGTTCTGCTCCTGGGGGCCGGTGTAGGCCGCCATGGCGAAAGAAGAGACGGACATCATGGCCACCAGGCCGATTACCTTTGCTTTGTTCATTTCACGCTCCTGTCATTGGGTATGCAGGCATCTTGCCCGGGCAGGCGTGAAACAAACGTGAAGCCTCCCCCATCCAGGGGAGAGCAGTGTGACCGCAATCGATTTAATGCCCATGGCTTGCTGCAAGATTGTATTCGAGTGGATACCATTCGGCCTGGCAACAGGGGTCCCCAGCCCCTTGCCTTCGAGGAACAGCCCGCAGGCAGCGCCTGCATCCACTCCATGAGAACAACAAGATGAACAAATGGCTTCCGTGTTTACTGGGACTCTTGACGCTGACCGTTCAGGCAGCCGAGAGTCGTCCCGCCTTCTCCCGCATCGTGATGTTTGGCGACAGCCTCTCCGACACCGGCAAGATGTACGACAAGATGCGCGGTTATCTCCCCTCCAGCCCGCCCTACTACCAGGGCCGCTTCTCCAACGGCCCCGTCTGGCTGGAACAGCTGACCCAACCGTTCCCGGGGCTGAAAATAGTCAACGAAGCGGAAGGGGGAGCCACCGCGGTGGCCTACAACAAGATCTCCTGGAACCCCAAGTACCAGGTCATCAACAACCTGGACTATGAGATCACCCAGTTCCTTGAGAAGGACGGCTTCAAGGCGGACGATCTGGTGATCCTCTGGGTCGGTGCCAACGACTATCTGGCCTATGGCTGGAATACCGAGTTGGACGCCAAACGGGTACGCGACGTCATCAGTGACTCTGCCAACCGTATGGTGCTCCATGGGGCAAAACAGATCCTGCTGTTTAACCTGCCGGATCTGGGCCAGAACCCGTCGGCCCGCAGCCAGAAGGTGGTGGAGGCGGCAAGCCATGTTTCCCGCTATCACAATGAGCTGTTGCTGAACCTGGCCCGCGAGCTGGCCCCCACCGGCATGGTGAAACTGTTCGAGATCGACAAGCAGTTCGCCGAAATGCTGCGGGAGCCGCAGAACTTCGGCCTGAGCGATACAGAGAACGCCTGCTACGGCGGGGGCTATGTGTGGAAGCCCTTCTCGTCCCGCAGCGCCACCGCCGACAGTCGGTTTGCCCCCTTCAATGCGCAGGAACGCCTCGCCATCGCAGGCAACCCCTTGCTGGCCCAAGCCGTTGCCAGCCCGCTGGCTAGCCGCGGCGCCAGCGAGCTCGACTGTGAAGGCAAGATGTTCTGGGATCAGGTCCACCCGACCACGGCCGTACACGCCGCTCTGAGCGAGCGCGCCGCCACCTTCATCGAACGGGAGTACGAGTTCATCCCCCAGTAAGGATGCAGAGGCCGACACTATGTCGGCCTTTTTTGTGCTTGCCTGGCTGGACAGTAAACAGCCAACTCATATGACCCCCGTCACAAATTGGAGTCATACTGGCCTCTCGCCCGGATAACTCCCCTATGATGGGCATTGTTATCACAATATGTTTTATATCAGTTGCTTGTGGTTCAAAAAAAACGGGCTACGTTTAAACATGTTGTGGCTGAATGCAGGCCCAACCCATGAGGTGAGGCGACATGGATTCGCGCTCCCCACACACAAGATTGCAGAGGCTTCTATGAACAAAACACTGATTACCTTGCTGGTTTCAGGCTTGCTTGCAGCCAACGCTCAGGCAGCCGGACAAGACAACACCTGGTATGGCGGTGCCAAACTGGGTTGGTCCAACTTCTATGGCGTCGACGAAAGCAACGCCATCACTACCACGGACAAAGATGACGACGAGGTCGGAGCCGGAGCCTTCGCCGGTTACCAGATCAATCAGAATCTGGGGATCGAGCTCGGTTACGACTACCTTGGCAAGCTCAAGTACAACGGTACCCGCAATGCCGCTGCCTTCAATGACTCTGTCGAAGCCCAACTGGCCCAGCTGACCCTGAAGCTCGGCTTCCCGGTAGCGGACAATCTGGATCTCTACGGTCGCCTCGGTGGCGGCTACGGCTGGACCAGCAGCGATGAGCTGGACAGCGACAGCCGCGCCGTATTCGTCGGTGCGTTGGGGGCCGAGTACGCCTTCAATCTGGATTGGGCCGCCCGCCTCGAGTACCAGTACAGCACCCCGTACGGCAGCCGTGAAGACACGGGTTTGCGCATGGACAACGGCCTGCTCTCCCTGGCCGCCGTCTATCGCTTCGGCCAGGTTCCACCGGCCATGCCGGTTGCCGCCCCGGCACCGGCCCCCGAGCCAGTGATGGTCGACAAGCAGTTCACTCTGAGCTCGGATGTGCTGTTTGACTTCAACAAGGCCACCCTCAAGCCGGAAGCCGGCCAGGCACTGGATACCCTCTATAGCCAGATTGAAGAAGCCAGACCCAAGGATGGCTCGGCCACCGTCATCGGCTACACCGATCGCATCGGCTCCGACGCCTATAACCAGAAGCTCTCCGAGCAGCGGGCCCAGACCGTGGCCGACTACCTGATCGGCAAGGGCTTGCCTGCCGGCAAGGTAAACGTGGAGGGTCAGGGCAAGAATTCTCCCGTCACCGGCGACAGCTGCACCAGCAAGTCCAAGCGCGAGCTGATCGTCTGCCTGGCCCCGGATCGCCGGGTAGAGGTCAAGGTGCAGGGGGTCTCGGAAGTTCAGCAATAATCCCTGTGTCAGATAACAAAACGGGAGGCATTGGCCTCCCGTTTTTCATTGTTCCGTTCAGCTGCGCGTGCGCACATCCGCCGCAATCTGATCGAGCAGTAGCTGCCAGCCCTGCCCCAGCTCGTCGACCAGGACGCCATAGCCATCGGCCGGCAAGACCCGCTCCTGCTGGAAGGGCACGTCCCGCAGCACCACCCCTTCCTCCGTCAGCAAGCGCCAGCGGCCGCTGAGCAGGGCGCGACCATCGTGCCGTCCCTGGAAGCGCTCGACCGAGATGGTCAGCACTGGCCCCTTACGGGCCCCGTCCTGGCGCACCACCCAACCCGGCAACCTGCTGGAGAGGCCATTCAGGGTGAGCTGGTTCAACTGCGCATCCAGCGAGCCCGCCCAACGATGATACTCGGCAAAGTGCAGCTCCTTGCCTTCCAGCTGATAGACCAGGCTCATCCGATCCAGCTGGCCAGACAGGGCGACGGGACGCAGCACCAGCTGATGCCGGGGCTGTGCCGTAACGCTGTTCGACTGCGGGATCTCCGCATCCAGCGAGTAGTAGTGCAGTGCCGTCGGGGCGGCACTGCACCCCGTCAGCAAACCCAGCAAGGCCAGGGTCATCATCCGTTTTTTCATCATTTTCCTCGCTTGGGCTCAGGATCCTGGGGACGGGAGCGGTCGAAGATCAGCGAACTGGGCTGCTCGTTCAGTGAATGGATCAAGGGTTGCAGCTCCCCCATCAGCTGATTGAGAGACTGCACCGACTGACGCAACTCCTGGTTGGTCTGGGAACCGGCATCATAGGTCTGCAATGTCTCCTGCAACTGCTTGAGACTCTGGTTGAGGGACTCGGGCAACTGTTGGGTCGAACGCTGACCGGTGAACTGCTCCAGATTGGCACTCACGGCCTTGATGTGCTTGAGCGTCTTGTCCAGGGTCGCCAGGGTGCTATTCACCTGCGTCAGCGTGGTGGCCATGTCCATGTCGACGAACTTGTCGAGGATGAGGTTCACCTTGCGCTCTATCTGATCCAGCCCGGCCTGCACTGTCGGGAACACCTGATAGCCTGCCAGCTTGATGGGCTCATAGGCGGGGGCATCCGGATAGAAGTTGAGATCCACCACCTTGCCGCCGGTCAGCAGACTGGACGTCTTGAGGCTGGCCCTCAATCCCTCCTTGAACTGCTTGCTGAACAGGGCCCGCCACTGCTCCCGCTCCGCATTGGCGTAGCGATGGGAGAGGCGCTGTACCTCGATGCGGGCCAGCACGGGGATCTGCCGGCTCTTGAAGATCTGCACCCCCTTGTCGTCGATGAGGTAGGGGGCAGAGATGACGGTGCCGACCCGGATGCCGCGATACTGCACCGCCGCCCCGGGGTGCAGGCCACCCACGTTGTCCTCGAACAGGAAGACGTAGTCGATGAACTGATCCAGGCTACCGGCCAGCACGCTCGCCTCGTCCTGGAACAGGGTGAAGCTGTCCATCTGCTTGACCGGCTCACCGGGTGTCCAGCCCGGTGGCAGCCCCATGGTGATGCCGCCATCCAGCAGGCTCTCGAGCGAATCCATCTTCACCTTCATCCCCTCGCTGCTCATGGAGACCTCGAAGCCCGGGGTCAGCCAGAAGCGGGAGTTGCTGCTCACCAGGATGTCGTAAGGGGCATTGATGAAGAGCTGGTACTGCATCTCGCTCTTCTCGGGCAGGAACTTGGCCTCCTCTATCTGGCCTATGGTGAAGCCCTGATAGCTGATGGGGGAGCCGATCCCCAGGGCACGCGCATCGCGGCTGCTGAGGGAGAGCCGCAGCCCCTTGGCGTCCACCGAGGCGAGCGGCGGCTTGTCCAGCATGGCGTATTCGTCGCGCGCCTTGCCCTTCTTGCCAGGGGCGAGTTCGATGTAGGCACCGGAGAGCAGGGTGCCCAGACCCGACACCCCTTCCCGCCCGACCCTGGGTTTGACTACCCAGAACTGGCTGTCCTTCTTGAGCATGCCGGCGGCGGCATTGGTCAGACGGGCCTTGAGCACCGCATGGCTGTAGTCATCGCTGAGCTCCACCGCCTCGATGCGACCCACTTCCACCTCGCGGGAGCGGATCACCGTCTTGCCCGCCACTATGCCCTCCGCGGTGGCAACCGTCAGGGTGAAACTGGGGCCTTGTGAATACCAGTGCTGAAACAGCATCCAGGCTCCGATGAACAGCGCCAGCAGCGGCACCATCCAGATAGCGGCGGCCGAGCTCATAAAGTCAGAGCCCGGTTTCCACCTCGTCTTACGCTCACTCACGTTCGCGCTCTCCTTGTTGTAAATCCCAGATCAGGCGGGAATCGAAACTCATGGCGGCCACCATAGTGATCAAAACGACCCCGGCAAAAGCAACGGCCGCAGGGCCCGGGTAGATGGTCATCAGATTATCGAGACGGATGAGGCCGGCCAAGATGGCCACCACGAAGACGTCGATCATCGACCAGCGTCCCACAAATTCGGTCATGCGATAGAGCTTGAGCTTGCCAAGGGGAGAGCCGACCCGGCCACGCTGCACCATGTAGCAGAGCCACAGCAGCGCCAGGATCTTCACCAGGGGCACCACCACGCTGGCAAAGAAGATGACGGCGGCGATGGGGTAGGAGCCCATGGCCCAGAGCAACACCACCCCCCCCATGATGGTCGAGGGGCTGTCGTCCCCCAGAAAGACGGTGTCCATGATGGGATAGAGGTTGGCAGGAATATAGAGGATCACCGAGGTGATGAGCAGTGCCCAGGTACGGCTCAGACCGCCCGGCTTGCGCTGGTGCAGACGATCGCCGCAGCGGGAGCAGCTATGGGCATCGCCGTCATTGAGCGCGCCGCAGATGTGGCACCCCACCAGCCCGTACTCCAGGGCGCTGGCCTCGGGATCCAGCTCTCTCGCCTCGGTCTGGCCGAACAAACGTTGCCACAGCCACATCCGGTCCAGGGACGAGATCATCTTGATCAGCAGCACCGTGTAGCCCACGAAGGCCCAGAACGACAGCCCCATCTTGATGTCGGCCATGCCCATCAGCTTGACCAGAGAGATGAGCACCCCGATGAGGAAGACATCCACCATCAACCAGGGTTTGATCCTGCACAGCAATCGGCCGAGTGAGCGCAGGGCATTGCTGTGCAGATCCTTGTCGAGCCGCCACAGCACCAGCATGATGGAACCGATATAGACCAGTGGCAGACCGATCAGGGTCAGGCTCAGCACGGCCCCCAGAAACAGATAGCCCTGATCCACCAGGGTGGTGATGCACTGCAGGAAGGTCATCTCCTGCCCCACCCCCTTGGCCGAGAACGACATGAAGGTGAAGGCGTTGGAGAGCACGAACATGATGAGCGCCGCAAAGCCGTAGGCGATGGGCCTGCGTTCCTGCTGCGGCAGGTGCGCACTCAGGGTGTGACCGCAACGGGGACAACTGCTCGTCTCCCCCACGGCCAGCGCGGTGGCCGGCACCAGCAAGTCACACTCTTCGCACGCGGTCGCGTCATGGGTATAGGTAATCGGGTGTTGGTGTGAAACCGGATGCAAGATAGGACCCCAGCATGAGGCCGCGAACGGCCAGAGGCGCCAATTATTGCAGCCACCGCCGCTAACCACCAGCCCTGTTCATGTACAGAGCCTTAAGGGGGGCGAGATAGACCGGCCCAAGACGCGACCGCAAACAAGCCACCGTTGACACCCTCATGCTCGATATCGAGGTAAAAAGGGGTTGTTTATCTGCAGATTTGCTCAAGACTCCGCACATCAGCCCCCGTTCATCGCAGCTTTGGCGGCGAGGTGAGAATGACTTTGACAAGCCTGTGACCATTTAGCACAATCAAACGCCACTTTTTTTCCGCGGGACAATAATTTATGACAACTGAATCCCCAAGCTACTCCACCATCGAGCAGGCATTCTCCCTTGGGAACGGGCAGGATTCTGCCCTCAACTGGTTGCGCAAGAACCGCAGTCAGGTCGCCATCTTCCTGGTGAGCGGCATCAAGCTGGAGGGGACCATCAGCGGCTTCGACCAGTACAGCGTGCTGTTGACCGATGCCCATGGCAATCAGCAACTGGTCTACAAGGCCAAGATCTCCACTATCGCCATGCACTCCGGCCGCCCCCAGGTCAGCATCCAGCGCGCCCGCAAGCCACGGGTCTCCATGGCTCCGCGTCCCCACGGCGGCCCTAGCCGTTATGACGACAACCAGGGCGGTAGCAGCGAGCAGTGATGCTCGCCTCCTCCTGACTCTGAGCTTGCCGCTGCGTCAATTAGTGACGACGCGCATCCCCACTCTCATGTCATGCCTGTCCCGTATGAGAGTGGGTTTTCTCCCCCTGGCGGCCTCGACGGCCAGCCCATTTGCTCAGTAGGTCAATCCGACCGGCTTCCCTTCCTTGACCATGCACACCTGCATGCCCGCGGCCTCACCGGCCTGCGCCCCTATGCCCGTGTCCTCGAACACCAGACAGCCGTCAGGCTCGACCCCGAGTCGCTGTGCCACCAGCAGGAAAGTATCCGGGTGGGGTTTGTGCAGTTCGACATCGTCGGCGGTCACCACCACGGGGAAGTAGCTATCCAGTCCGGTATTGCGCAGCACGGCTTCGGCATTGATGCGGGGTGAGCCCGTGCCTATCCCCATGGGAATGAGACCGTGATAGCGCCTGACCAGATCCAGCATGGCCGGGAAGGGGGTCGCCTTGTGCAAGTTGGCCACATAGTGCTCCGTCTTGCAGCGCGTCACCACCAGCGGGTCCAGCGCGATCTGCTGCACCTCGGCCACCAGCAAGGCTATCTTGCGGCTGGGCATGCCACCCAGTTCATAAAACCAGTCGGCATCGAACTGAAAGCCAAACTCGCGGGCGGTATGTTCCCAGGCGGCCAGGTGCAAAGGCATGGAGTCCACCAGGGTGCCGTCGAGGTCGAAAACCAGGCCTTGAAATCCGGATAGGGTCATGGTGCAGGATCTGTCTGTGAAAAATGGGCCCCCATTCTAGCCAGACCCCGACCCCATCGCCATGCGTCAGAGGGCGAGAAACGCTTGCCACCACATTTATGCCGAGGAAAAGAGATGCACCAGAGCGTTGGCCCCCTGGCGCGGTGAGGAAGGAGAGAGGGTGAGTCCGACGTCAGCGATAGGCCAGGGTACAGGCCCGGCCCTGTGACTTGGCGTGATAGAGCGCCTGATCCGCCTGCTCGGTCAGGGTCTGCCACCCCTTGCCCGAGGAGGGGATGAGGTAACTGAAGCCGATGCTGACGGTAAGCGCCGCCGCCACCCGGGAGGCCGGATGGGGGATCTGCAGGGCTTCCAGCCCGTGGTGGATCTGCTCCGCCAGCCGCTCTGCCTCCCCGGGTTGCGGGGCGCACAGCAGGATTACGAACTCCTCACCGCCATAACGGGCCACCAGATTGGTACGCCGCCGCTCGGTGTCCTGCAGCAGGGCCGCAACCCGTTGCAGACACTGATCCCCCTTGCCGTGGCCGAAGTGATCGTTGTAGGACTTGAACTCGTCCACGTCTATCATCAGTACTGCCAATACCCCCTGATGACGGCGCGCCCGCTCCCACTCCCGCTCCATGGTGATGTCCCACTGACGGCGGTTGGCGATCCCGGTCAGGGGATCCTCCAGCGACAGCAGGGAGAGACGCCGGTTGGCCTCCTCCAGCGCCCGGTTGGTGTCTGCCAGCTGCCGGGTCCGCTCCTGCACCCGCAGCTCCAGGTCACGGTTGAAACGCTCGAGCGCCGCCTGGGTGCGCTGGCGGATCAGCAACTGGGAGAGCACGGCGGCATATTGCTTGAAGATCTCGCTCTGATACGCCTTGAGCGGACGACGCCAGAGCAGGTTGTCGGCGGCGATCCAGCCGATGGGGGTGCCCCCGTCCCAGAGCGACACCATGGCATTCCAGCCGCGCCCCACCACCTGCTTCTCGTAATAGAGCGGGGTATCTTCCAGCACCAGCACATAATCCTTGCGTCGCAGCGCCTCCTGCACCGTGGGATGATCAGGAATGGGACTGATGAAATGGCGCTCGTCGATGAGCTCACCCGCCTCGTTGGTACCCCAGGTACCGTGCATGGTCTTGAGTTGACTGTCCGTCAGGAAGATGGCGATGCGATCGAACTGCAACTCCTGACGCGCCAGCACCACCGCATCGTGCAGCAGGCGATCCTCACCGTCACAGCGCGACAGCTTGACTCCTACCTGGTGCAATGCCTGCAGCATGCTGAGGAAGGAGTCCTGCAGGGCCTGGCTGCGGACGAGATCGGCCTGGGTATTGATCCGTTGATCCCGCTCCAGATCGACCTGACCGGCGAGCCGCCGGCTCTCCAGCTCGGCGGCGAGGTAGTGCATCAGCAACTGGATGCTCTGTTGCTGACGCCTTGGCAAGCGATCGAGGCGGCGCCGGGTTTCCAGATAGACCACGGCCTCCAACCCCTTGTGGCGCTTGAGCGGGAAGCTTGCACGCAGGCGTGGGCTCTCCGGCTCGACGCTCTCCCAGATGGCACGGGTCGGCGCGATCGGCTCCACCAGCAACTGGCCGAGATCGAGGGAACGTTCAATGAAGAGGAGAGGCAGGTCGAGGGAGGTGAGCATGTCGGCGCTCAGACAGAGCAAGCCCTGCTCAGGCCTGTAGTGGTAGAGCTGGGGCGTTGGCGCCCGCAGCCACAGATAGATCTGCTCGGCCTCGGTCTTTTCTCTGACCGCCGCCAACGTCACTTCACAGAGATGTTCAAAACTGGTGAAGTGCTCCGGATCCCATTCTTGCATGCCAAATCATCCTTGGTTGTATCCAAGCGAGTATATCGGCAAAGCCTGGCCATTAATTGACCTGGCAATCAAAAGCGAGATCCAGAGCCCAGTTTTTACAACAGATTCAAGGCCTGCATGGCTTGGCGGATCCGCTCGCGGGTAGCGTCAGACAGCGGCATCACCGGCAGACGGCACTCCTCACTGCACAGACCAAGCAGGGAGACTGCATACTTGGCGCCCGCCGGGCTCGGCTCGGCGAACATGGCCTGATGCAGCGGGATCAGCTTGTCCTGCAGCTCGCGGGCGGCCTGCCACTCGCCTGCCAGGGTCAGGTTCTGGACCTCGGCCACCAGCTTGGGGGCCACGTTGGCCGTCACCGAGATGCAGCCCTGGCCACCGCCGATGTTGTAGGCAACGGCGGTGGCATCTTCCCCGGAGAGCCAGGCAAAGGGCTTCTTGATCAGCTGACGTTCAACCCAGGGGCGGGCCAGATCGCCGGTGGCATCCTTCACGCCGGCGATGCGCGGCAACTCGGCGAGGCGGGCCAGGGTCGCCGGCTGCACATCGACGATGGCGCGGGGCGGAATGTTGTAGACGATGATGGGTTTTGTGGTGGCGTCATGGACCGCCTTGAAGTGGTGGAACAAGCCTTCCTGATTCGGGCGGTTGTAATAACCGGCCACATGCAGGGTGGCATCCGCCCCCATCTGCTCGGCGAAACGGGTGTATTCGATGGCTTCGACCGGGTTGTTGGAGCCAGCCCCGGCAATCACCGGAATGCGCCCCGCCACCTGCTTGACCACCAGCTCCACCACCCGGCAGTGCTCGTCGTGGGTCAGGGTCGGGCTCTCCCCCGTGGTACCGACCGGCACTATGCCATGGGTCCCCTGCTCTATGTGCCACTCCACCAGACGAGCCAGCGCGGCCTCGTCCAGCTGGCCCTGTCGAAATGGGGTGATCAGGGCAACTATCGAACCTTGAAACATGGGATTTCCTTCTCCTAAACAGATGGATTGGTCAATAAAAAGCCCCGGTACGTGGGTCGCTACCGGGGCTTGAATCGTCTCAGGGATGAGAGGTTACGCGCGCACGCCAGCAGGCCCGAATGTCAGGCTGTGTTTATGCTTTCGTTTCGATACGCATGACCGCATTGCATCATCTCTGGATAAATAAGGTGTCTGGGCATATTTCGGGAACACGGCATAAATGTCAAGGCGAAAGCGGCCATGTATAATGGCCGCCCAAAAAAGTGTGGAGAGTCCCAATGAGCCGTCCTGTCAGTGCCGTCAGCCAGATGCTGGAACGTAATCAAGCCCTCTTTGTCGGCAAACGGCTATTGGTGTGTGGTGCCCTGGAGGATGATTACCCTCGTCAACTGGCCGAGCTGACCGACTCCCTGGCGGTCTTCACCACGGATTACTGCTATTACCGCAGCCAGCAGGCGGCCCTGGGTGAGCGCATCCTGTTCGATCACCAGCTCGGCGGGAGCCCTCGCTTCGATGCCCTGCTGCTGCTGATGCCCAAGGCCAAGGCCGAGGCGCAATATCTGCTGGCCATGATGGCCCCGCTGCTGGAGCCTGGCGCCGAGCTGTTCCTCGCTGGCGAGAACCGCGGCGGCATCAACGGGGCCGACAAGCTGCTGGCTCCCTATGGTGAGAAACCGGTCAAACGCGACTCGGCCCGCCGCTGCTCCCTATATCATGGCGAGCTCGGCAAGCCGGTCGCCCCGTTCGAGCTGGATGCCTGGTTCAGCCGTTATGAGTGCAAGGCCGGCGATACCGAGCTGACCGTCATGGCACTGCCAGGAGTCTTCAGCGCCGACGGGCTGGATCTCGGCAGCCAGATGCTGCTGGCGAGTCTCCCACCCATGCAGGGCAAGCTGCTCGACTTTGGCTGTGGCGCCGGCGTCATCGGCTCGATATTGGCCAAACGCAACCCGGCACTGACGGTGAACATGGTGGACATCAGCGCCCTTGCGCTCGAGTCCAGCCGCCGCACCCTGGCGGTCAACGGTCTGCAGGGGCGAGTCTATGCCTCTGATGTCTACTCCGATATTGCCGAAAGATTCCAACATATCGTCTCGAATCCCCCCTTCCATGCCGGGCTCAAGACCTTCTATGCCGCCACCGAAACCTTCCTGGCAAGGGCACCCGAATTTCTCACCGCCGATGGCGCCCTGACCATAGTCGCCAATGCCTTCCTGCGTTACCAACCTATACTGGAGACGCACTTCAAACGGACCGAGGTGATCGCCGGCGATGGCAAATTCAAGGTGTATCTGAGCAAAGCCTAAATAAGTGCAACGGTTGTAATAAAACAAGTAGAGAGTGCCAGAAGGGATCTGTTAAGGTACCAAGAAAACGTTTACCACCCCTTTAGGGGTGTTTTTTTCGCAGCGATATGAAAACCTTTTCAAGGTATGAACTCAGGGAGAGAAATACGATGGCAGGCATACTCACCATGATACTGGCTGGCGGCGAAGGAACCCGACTGCAGCCACTGACCACCACCCGCAGCAAGCCCTCTGTCCCATTCGGTGGCAGCTACCGCTTGATCGACTTCGTCCTCAACAACTTCGTCAACGCCGACTTCCTGCGCATCTACGTGCTCACCCAGTTCAAGTCCCAGTCCCTCTACCTGCACATGAAGAAAGGCTGGAACATCGTCGGCATCACGGATCGTTTCATCGATCCCATTCCGGCTCAGATGCGGATGGGCAAACGCTGGTATGACGGCACGGCCGACGCCATCTATCAGAACCTGCGCTTCATCGAGATCTCCGACCCCGAGCACGTCTGCATCTTCGGTTCCGACCACATCTACAAGATGGATGTGAGCCAGATGGTGAGCTTCCACAAGCAGAAGGCCGCTGCCCTCACCGTGGCAGCCCTGCGCATGCCCATCGAGGAGGCGAGTGCCTTCGGGGTGATCGAGGTGGATCAGGAAGGCCGCATGATAGGGTTTGAAGAGAAACCCAGGCATCCGAAGCCCATCCCTGGAGATCCCACTCAGGCTCTGGTCTCCATGGGCAACTACATCTTCGAGACCGAGGCGCTCTACCGCGAGCTCAAGCGCGATGCCGCCGAGGAGAATTCCAGCCACGATTTCGGCAAGGACATCATCCCCAGCCTGTTCCCGCGCGCTCCCGTCTATGTCTATGACTACAGCACCAACGTGATCCCGGGTGAGAAGCCCAACGTCTACTGGCGTGATGTGGGGACTCTCGACTCCTATTGGCAGGCCCACATGGACCTGGTGGCCGACGACGCCCCCTTCTCCCTCTACAATCGCAAGTGGCCGCTGCACACCCACTATCCGCCGCTGCCCCCCGCCACCTTCATCGACACCGATGACTGCAAGGTCAAGATTGCCAACTCCTTGATCTCCGGCGGTTGCTTCATTCAGGGCAGCCAGATCCAGCGCTCCATCCTGGGTTTTCGCTGCAACATAGGCCCCTGCAGCCACATCAGCGAGTCCGTGCTGCTCGGGGATGTGAAGATAGGTGAAGGCTGCTCAATTCGACGCGCCATCATCGACAAAAACGTTGAAATTGCACCCGGCACCGTGATCGGTGAGAATCTGGACCATGACAGAGAGCGGTTTACCGTATCCGAAGGCGGTATCGTCGTGGTACCTAAGGGAGCAAGAGTTGGCTATTAACCCACTGAAAGTCCTGTTTGTCGCCTCGGAGGTTGAGGGGCTTGTGAAGACCGGGGGCCTGGCGGATGTGGCCAAGGCCCTGCCGCAACATCTCGCCCGGGCGGGTCACGACGTTCGCATCATCCTGCCCTTCTACCAGACGCTAAAGCGCCGGGATGAAGCCAGACTGCTCGCCTCGCGCTGGTTGCCCACCCCCCAGGGGCGGGACGACATCAGCTATCGAATCTACCAGCTGGAACTGGACGGGATCTGCGTCTATCTGCTCGATTGCCCAGCCTATTTCGAGCGGCCGCAGCTCTATGCCGAGAACAATCAGGCCTATCCCGACAACGGTGAACGTTTCGCCTTCCTCGCGGCGGCGGCCCTGCACGCCTGCGAGCAGCTGAACTTCGCCCCTGACATAGTCCACTGCAACGACTGGCACACCGGCCTGCTGCCGCTGCTGCTCAAGACGCGCCACGCTCACAATCCCTTCTTCCAGCGCACCCGGTCTGTCATCAGCATCCACAATGCAGCCTTCCAGGGGGTGTTCGATCGCCAGCAGTTCTGGGCAGTGCCGGAGATCCAGGACTACGAGCAACGCATCAACTACGACTACGGTCACATCAATCTGCTCAAGTGCGGTGTGCTCTACGCAGACAAGATCAATGCGGTCAGCCCCAACTATGCCAGCGAGCTGCTGACGCACCTGGGGGCTCACGGCATGGCCAGCGTGTTCCAGCAGCGGGCGAGCGACTTGCGCGGCATCCTCAACGGTTGTGACTATCAGGATTGGGATCCTGCCTTCGATCCCCTGCTGCCCGCCACCTATGACGCCGACCACCTGGCCGGCAAACACACCTGCAAACGGTCACTGCAGCAGGAGACGGGGCTGCCCGTCGGCAACTTGCCCATCTATGGCATGGTGTGTCGTCTGACCGAGCAGAAAGGGGTGCATTTGCTTATCCCGGCGCTGGACAAGTTCCTGCAACACCAGGTCCAGGTGGTGATCGTGGGCTCGGGCGACCCTTCCCTCGCCGCCCAGTTGCAGACCATAGCCCAGCAACATCCCGACCGGTTCGCCTTCATCAATGCCTATGACGACCGTTTGGCCCACCTGGTGGAAGCGGGCGCCGATTTCTTCCTGATGCCTTCGCTGTTCGAGCCCTGCGGCCTCAACCAGATGTACAGCCTGGCCTATGGCACCCTGCCGTTGGTACGGGCCGTCGGCGGACTGAAAGATACCGTGGTGGACTGGGATGCCGATCCCGCCAGGGCGACCGGTTTCTGCTTCAACGATCCCACCGCCAGCACCTTGCTCGATGCCATGCGCCGCAGCCTGCTCCACTACCTGCAGGAACCCGAACGGTTTGCCCGCGTGCAGCAAAATGCCATGCACACCCGCTTCGACTGGGCCGACTCCGTCCCCCTGTACGAACAGATGTATCAGGACGCACTGACCCCGGCGTGACCCAGATTGCTGAAGTTTTGTGCCCTTGACACGGCTTTATCCGTCAACAGCGAAAAAAGTCCCCTTTGGCTGTTGACGCCCCCCCAAAACTCTATAGAATCCCCCACCGCAGTGATGCGAAGGTGGCGGAATTGGTAGACGCGCTAGCTTCAGGTGTTAGTGTCCCACGGATGTGAGGGTTCGAGTCCCTCTCTTCGCACCATACTGCAACATGCTTCATCGATGGCATGTAAAACAAGATTGATGACAATGTGCGAAGGTGGCGGAATTGGTAGACGCGCTAGCTTCAGGTGTTAGTGTCCCACGGATGTGAGGGTTCGAGTCCCT